>JASFJH010000108.1:0-6913 GCA_050122215.1 Granulosicoccaceae bacterium
CAAGGTCGACCGCTCCGCCGCCTACGCGACCCGCTACGTGGCGAAAAACATCGTCGCAGCCGGACTCGCTGATCGCTGTGAAATCCAGGTGTCATACGCAATTGGCGTCGCCGAACCGACCTCGGTGCGCATCGACACCTTCGGTACCGGCAAGATCAGTGAGGCACGCATCATCAATCTGGTCAGGGAGCACTTCGACCTGCGACCGCGCGGTATCGTCACCATGCTCGACCTGCTGCAACCGATTTACGGCCTGACTGCCGCCTATGGCCACTTTGGTCGCGAGGACCTCGATTTGCCGTGGGAACGCACCGACAAGGCCGATATCCTGCGAGACGAGGCAGGCCTGTAAGCCGAAAATCGCCCGGGCAAGCGTGGGACTGCAAAGAATAGTAAAAATTCTTCATGCAGTTTTCACGCTTGCCCGGTTTTATGTTTACAATACACATCTTGTCGCGCTGAGGGGCGCTGCAGCCCCGCATAGAACGGGGTCAGGCTCAGGCGACAACTTCCGAACCGGAAACAACGGCGCTCATTCACTAGCTGGAACAGGAGAATGAGTGATGAGTGCTGATTTCACCGATTACAAAGTTGCCGATATCACGCTTGCCGACTGGGGTCGCAAGGAGATTGCCATTGCCGAGGTGGAAATGCCGGGCCTGATGGCGCTCCGCGAAGAATACCGGGACGAGCAGCCGCTGAAGGGCGCCCGCATCATGGGCAGCCTGCATATGACCATCCAGACCGCCGTACTGATCGAGACACTGGTTGCGCTCGGTGCCGAGGTACGCTGGGTGTCCTGCAACATCTTCTCGACCCAGGACCACGCCGCGGCCGCGATTGCCGCGCAGGGTATCCCTGTGTATGCCTGGAAGGGCGAAACCATCGAGGAATACTGGTGGTGCACCGAGCAGGCCCTGAACTGGCCGGGCGGCAAGCTGCCGAACATGATCCTTGATGACGGTGGCGATGCCACCCTGCTCGTCCACAAGGGTGTCGAATTCGAAAAGGCCGGTGCCGTACCGGACGCCAAACCAGGCGACAACGAGGAATGGGTCGCCATTCTCGACGTGTTGCGCCGCAACCTCGAATCCAACCCGGGCAAATGGCAGGCGATTGCCGAGAGCATCCGTGGTGTCACCGAAGAGACAACTACCGGTGTGCACCGCCTCTACCAGATGATGGAAGAAGGCAAGCTGCTGTTCCCGGCCATGAACGTCAATGACTCGGTCACCAAGTCAAAGTTCGACAACCTGTATGGTTGCCGCGAGTCCCTCATCGACGGCATCAAGCGTGCCACCGATGTCATGGTCGCCGGCAAGATCTGCGTCGTGCTCGGTTATGGCGATGTAGGCAAGGGTTGCGCGCAGGCCTTCCGCGGCATGGGCGCGACCGTGTGGGTCACGGAAATCGATCCGATCTGCGCCCTGCAGGCCGCGATGGAAGGCTACCGCGTCGTGAATATGGATGACGCCTGCAAGCATGGCGATATCTTTGTCACTACCACCGGCAATGTTAACGTCATCGACCATGACCACATGGTGGCAATGAAGGACGAGGCCATTGTCTGCAACATCGGCCATTTCGACTCCGAGATCAATATCGCCTCGTTGGAAAAATACCAGTGGGAAGAAATCAAACCACAGGTCGACCATGTCATCTTCCCCGACGGCAAGAAGATCATCGTGCTGGCCAGGGGGCGCCTGGTGAACCTGGGTTGTGCCACCGGCCACCCGAGCTTCGTCATGTCAGCCTCGTTTACCAACCAGGTCATGGCGCAAATTGAATTCTTCAAGCATGCCGAGAATTACAAAAACGAAGTCTATGTGTTGCCAAAGATCCTCGATGAAAAGGTGGCACGACTGCACCTGGAAAAGATCGGTGTCAACCTGACCCCGCTCACGCGAGAACAGGCTGACTACATCGGCGTACCGGTTGAAGGTCCTTACAAACCGAACCACTACCGGTATTAATTCTGTCAGGCATGAAGTGTAAGGCGTGAGGAGTAAGGTAGCCATTCAGCTACACTCCTTGCGCCTGACGCCTCACATCCCACGTATTCAAAGCATATGGACTCTCAACACAAACCCACATTCAGCGCCGAGTTTTTTCCGCCAAAGACCGATAAGGGCCGGGAAAATCTTGAAGACACGCTCGCCGCGCTGAAACCGCTCGACCCGGAATACGTCTCCTGCACCTATGGTGCCGGCGGCACGACACAAGAAGGTACCTTCGATACCGTGCAGCAAATCATGCGGCACGGTATCCCGGCTGCACCGCACATCACCTGCATTGGCTCGACAAAAGCAAAAATTGCCGGGCTACTCAAGCAGTACATGGATGCAGGTGTATCACGCGTTGTTGCCTTGCGTGGTGACTTGCCTGAAGGCATGAGTGATCCCGGCGAGTTTCACTATGCCAACGAACTCGTCAAGTTCATTCGCGATGAGACCGGCGAGCACTTTCACATCGAGGTCGCCGCGTACCCGGAGATGCACCCGCAATCTGCCAGCATGCAGGAAGAACTCCTGCACTTTGCCCGCAAGGCCGAAGCGGGTGCCAATTCCGCCATCACCCAGTACTTCTTTAATGCCGATGCCTGGGCACACTTCGTCGAGGATTGCGAGCGACTCGGCGTGACGATCCCGATCGTGCCCGGCATCATGCCGATCACCAACTACAAACAGCTGGCCCGTTTCTCGGCGGGCTGTGGCGCGGAGATCCCGCGCTGGATCACGACGCGGCTGGAAGGCTATGGCGATGATCTCGATGCAATTCGCGACTTTGGCTTCGACGTCACCCTGCAATTGTGCGAACAGTTGCTCGATGCGGGCGCGCCGAGCCTGCATTTCTACAGTATGAACCGGGCTGAACCCACCGCCCGGCTATGCAAAGAACTTGGACTATGAAAACAGCTATTGGTTGATGGTTTGCTCACAGAACCCTGCGGGTTCATTATGAGTACCCTAACCATCTCCGATGGTTCAGGGCAAATCATCATTCGGCAATCAGCGATCAGCAATTTTATGCGCATTTCCCGCCTTTTCATTGATGCCCCCCTCAAAACCGGGCAAGAAGTTTTGCTCGACAAAGAGCAGCTCAACTACGTCTCACGTGTACTGCGCCTCAAGCCCGGCATGCAGGTTACCGTTTTTAACGGCCAGGGTGGCGAGTACAGCGGCACGATCACGCAGCTACACAAACGCAGTGGTGCGATCGAGATTGCCGCGTTTCATGATGTGGATATCGAATCGCCGCTGAACATCACCCTGGTACAGGGCATCTCGCGTGGCGAGCGTATGGACTATACCCTGCAAAAAGCCACGGAACTGGGGGTCACGCGCATCGCACCGGTATTCTGCGGACGTACTGTGGTGAGCCTGAAGGGCGAGCGCCTCGACTCCCGCCTGCATCACTGGCGTGGCGTGATACGCAGCGCCTGTGAACAAAGTGGCCGCAACCGTCTGCCGCAACTGCTTGTCCCCTGCTCACTCGAGGTATGGCTGGCTAACGATGATGCCGAGCAGCGCCTGTTGCTGCACCCTGGCAGCGACAGGAGCCTGCGCGATAATGCGCAGGCTGTAACTACGAGTTTATTGATTGGCCCCGAAGGTGGCCTGACTGAAGCAGAACGCGAACACGCGATGCGTAGCGGCTATATGGTCTGTCGACTCGGGCCACGTATCCTGCGTACCGAAACCGCCGCGCTGGCCGCGCTGGCCTGTTTACAATTGATGCGAGGCGATTTGAACGCCTAGGCTTTACTTGCCGCCGGCTTTAAAGACGCTGGCCAGTTGTGCCTCGATCTCCTCGATATCCGGGATCATCGCAGTCTCTCCGTCGATCACCACGTGACAATGCACGCCAGTACTGATCTGCTGGTTATCATCGACAGGATTTATACGTTCCTTGCTAACACTGACCAGCCGCGGGATACCCTGTGTCGCAATGGCAAAAAATGCGGTCTTGGCCTTGCCGCCAATCGCGTTGATCACGGCGATGCGGGCCCGCGGGCCGGGCTCGGCAATCTTGCCACCCATAAGCGTTTCCAGGCTCAGTAACGGGATGGAGACCCCGCGCCATGCCAGCATGCCGATCAGCCAGTCCGGGGTATTCTTCAGCGTGTCAGGCAGCGGCTCTGCCTTGGTGTGACCAATGATTTCGGCAATGGTGGTATTGGGCAACAACAAATGTTCACCCTCAAGTGGAATCAGCTGGCTTGCGACTGTTGCCTGTACAGTACTCATATTCAGCTTTGCTCCCTGAAATGCTCAATAACATGGCTGGCCAGTTCTTCCGGCGTGCCTGTAAAACTGACAATCCCCGCACGCCGTGACGAATCCGGCATACTGCTGATGACACAACTGTCCGAATCCTGCGCCCAGACATGACCACCCCGTGCCGCGATCAACTGTGAGCCACGCACACCGTCATTACCCATGCCACTGAACATGATTGAACCGGTATGCGTACCATAGCGCAGGCAGATATCCGTCATCACTGCATCAATCGACGGGCTGTAAATACTTTCGAAATTGATCGGCTTTAACTCGATAATGCCATGCTTGTTGATCGCGACGCGTTCGTTTACCGGTGCGATGATTACATCATTATGTCGCAACAAATGCCCTTCCTGTGCCGACATCACATTCATCGCTGTGATGTGGTCCAGTTGCCGCGCCAACAGGCTGACAAAATTCTCGCCGATATGTTGTGCCAGTACAAAACTGACCGGCAGTGGCTCTTTAATCGCCGCCAGAAAACGCTTGACTGACTGCGGCCCACCAATCGACGCACCCAGCACCCATACATCTACCGCGGCCTCTGCCTCCGGTATAACCGACGGCTCGGCATTGTCTTCTGCCTTGAGCTCGGCCTCGCTTTCGCGAATCTGCTCCTCGATGATCGCATCAAGGTACTGCGCCTCGGCATAGTAACCGCTTTCGGTAGCTGCGGGTGCGCTCGCCTCATCAACTGCCGTATTTTCTACTGAACTGGCAACGGCCTCGTCAATGGCGTCGTCCACCACTTCCTGTTCAGGCGGGATATAGGTACCGGCCTCGCGCGCAACATCCTCGAGTTTGCGTGCCAGGTTACGACCCCAGTCACCACGGCGTTGTGCTGCCCGCATGCGGGTAGCATGGCCATCGTTAAACAGGATCGGCAGCGGTGAGTCCAGTAACTCATCAAGAAAATCAAAGTCGTGATCGCTGTTTTCATCAAGATCGACAAGTAACACATCGACACAGGCATCATCGATGCGCCTGACAGACCGCTCATTGACGATTTCATTTTCTACCACCCGCAGACCGCTGCTTTCCAGCAGTTGCTTGAGGTTGACCCGTTGAGTATCCGAGTCCGAAAGAATCGCCACGCGCAAGGCGAAGGATTCAGCGACGTTTGTCATTTCAGCGAGACTCATTCAGGATCTCGTTTATGTTCTCGAGCAGATCACTTTCCTGGTACGGTTTGCCCAGGTAACGGTTAACACCAATATCCATGGCACGCTGACGGTGCTTCTCACCGGTACGCGAAGTAATCATGATAATCGGGATATTTTTCAGCTTCGCATCATTGCGGATATGCGTGGCAAGTTCGTAGCCATCCATACGCGGCATTTCAATATCCAGCAGGAAGACATCCGGAACTACCTCCTGTAATACGGATACCGCATCGACACCATCTTTTGCTGTCACAACATGTATGCCATTTCGCTCCAGCAGGCGCGTCGTGACCTTGCGCACAGTGATCGAATCATCCACCACCATAACTGTAGTAACCCGCTCCTTGTCGACCGCTCTCGCTTCCCGGGGTGGCTCGGATCTGGTCATACTGATCCGCGACAGGTCCATATACACAAGTGAAGGCATATCGAGAATCAGGGCCACGTTACCATCACCGAGAATCGTTGCTCCGGAGATTGCCCGGACACTACTGATCTGCGGACCAACTGTCTTGACCACAATTTCGCGGCTACCCAGCAGACCTTCAATCTGCAAGGCGACGCGATGGTCGCCGGCACGCACCAGCAACATCGGCAGCTTGCTGCCCGGTAATGGCAGCATTGCCTCATTCAGGCCAAGCAGACTGCCGAGATGCATAAAACGGTAACTACTGCCCGCGTATTCATAGCGCGGATTGTCCTGCCCATAGAAGGCCTTGAGTTCGTCATAGCTGACCCGCACCACGCTATCGACACTCGACAGCGGGATGGCAAATACTTCTTCGCCGACATGTACGAGCAGGGCCTTGTTCACGGACAGTGTCAGCGGCAGGCGAATGGTAAAGCGACTGCCCTTGCCCCTGTCAGTATCAATTTGCAGCGTACCACCCAGCTGTTTGATCTCGCTGTTGACCACGTCCATACCGACACCGCGGCCGGAGATCTGGGTGACCTTTTGCGCAGTACTGAAACCGGATTCGAGGATGAAACGCAGAATTTCCTTGTCAGTCAGATCCGACTTGTTGTTCAGCAAGCCATGCTCGATCGCCTTCTTGCGAATCGCATCAAGGTTAATACCTGCGCCGTCATCGGTAATACGAATAACAACTTCGGCGCCCTCACGGCTGACATCAAGGTGAATGCGGCCAGTTTCCGGCTTGCCGGCCTTCTCACGTTGTCCCGGTGTTTCCAGACCATGGTCAACCGCGTTACGCAACATATGCTCCAGCGGCGGCATGACGCGATCCAGCACACTGCGATCAAGTTCTGCATCTTCGCCGCTGACGATCAGTTCGACCTGCTTCTTCAACTCGTTGCTGGTCTGGCGAACCAGGCGGCGCATACGCGGCAAGTGCGTGCTGAAGGGCACCATGCGGGTACGCATGAGTCCTTCCTGCAATTCGGTGTTCACGCGTGACTGTTGCAACAGGAGGGTTTCAGTCTCGCGCGTCTGGTTGTCGAGCAGACCCT
>JASFJH010000109.1:0-6897 GCA_050122215.1 Granulosicoccaceae bacterium
ACCCGCCTCGGCCAGGTTTTCCCTGAACGTCGTGGCCACGGACACGCTGTCGAACACGGCATCCACCGCCACGCCCGCCAGGGCCTTCTGCTCTTCGAGCGGGATACCCAGCTTGTTGTAGGCATCCAGCAGTTGCGGGTCCACCTCGTCGAGGCTTTTCGGCCCCTCGCCTTTCTTCCGTGGCGCGGAATAATAGGATATCGCCTGGAAATCGATGGGCGGATGCGTCACGTGGGCCCACTCCGGTTCGTCCAGGGTCAACCAGTGGCGATAGGCCTTCAACCGCGCGTCCAGCATCCACTCCGGTTCCTGCTTGCGGGCGGAAATCAGGCGGATCGTGTCCTCATCCAGTCCGGCCGGCAACGTATCCGACTCGATGTCGGTCACAAAGCCGTGCTCGTAGCCCTTGCCAATCAGGTCATCGACACGTTCCTGTGCAGGGTTGGTAGGCATACATCTCTCCATAATGTCCTAGTTATTTAGTCAGGTATTTTATCGATATGTTCCCCGTGCTGGCAAATTTCAACGACGCACAATAAGTGGTAGATCTACTAATAGAGTAAAAACAGAGAGTTGGATGCCCGGCGCACAAACAGCTGAAACTTCTTTGTGCCTGTAAAAGCAAATGCGTAGCGCCATGCAGGGCACATCCTCGTGCAGAACGTGTTCATCAGCTCTCATCAGAAATAAATTTTATAAGTCCTGAACATCTTTTCAGGAGTATAATCGGGCAATCACCGGGTACTCCCCATCGTTCCTCTCACTCGCATGGAGGTGCGTCATGAGCATTTCACTCACACTCCAGAAGTACCTTGCCGCAAACGGCATCGCATACGACATCGTCTCCCATCGCCATACCGGAAACACGATGAACGCCGTGCAGGCGGCCCACGTGCCGGCGGATGAGGTCGCCAAACCCGTCATACTCGAAGATGAATTCGGCTACCTCATGGCCGTGGTACCGGCCAACCAGCGTGTCAAGATCGGCAGGGTGAACAAGATTGTTGGCCGCCACATGGGGCTGGCGACAGAACCGGAACTCGAGGCATTGTTTACAGACTGTGAACTCGGTGCCATCCCGCCTATTGGCGAGGCATATGGTATCGATACCATTATCGATGACAGCCTGACCGAGTGCCCGGATGTGTACCTGGAAGCCGGTGGCCATGAGGACTTTATCCACCTGAAGGGGGCATCGTTCCGCAAGTTGATGAAACACGCACAACACGCGCACATCAGCTAGCAGAAAAAATAACAAAGGACGAGGGATTCTTGGCCAATCCCTCTGTCCCCTTATTGCTCTATAACCACCTTTTTAGCAAAACTTCAGGTATAATAGACCTCAAGCTACGGGGGCACTTCGGTCTGCACCTCATTTCAACGCGATAATCCTTCCCGACTCGCCTCGAAACACAAGCAAGTTTCCGTCCAGATCGCCCCAAACCATGTGTATTGAGGCTGCGGGTAGAGTCAAACAGGTAAATTAAGGGATCGGCAGCAAGTGGTAGAACGATTGATTCCCGGTTGCCCCCTTTAACTCGCGCCAGCTTGCCTATACCTATACACCAGCAAAGATTGATTTCCCTGTGACAACAACCGCCTTTACATCACTACCCTTAACACCCGGGTTTTTAGCCAATCTCCAGTCACTGGATTACCGGGCTATGACCCCGATCCAGGCACAAAGCCTGCCCGCTATTTTCAAAGGTAGGGATTTGCTGGCACAGGCAAAGACCGGCAGTGGCAAAACAGCTGCATTTGGTATTGGCTTACTGCACAGACTTGAGGCACGAACTTACCAGACCCAGGCACTCGTACTTTGCCCAACGCGCGAGCTGGCCGACCAGGTCAGCAAGGAAATCCGTCGCCTGGCACGCGCGACGCCCAATACCAGGATTCTCACTTTGTGTGGTGGCACCCCGTTCGGCCCACAACTGGGCTCACTGGAACATAACCCCCATATCGTGGTCGGCACACCAGGGCGAATATTAAAGCACCTGGAGAAAGGTGCTTTAAAACTGGACAACCTGAAAATGCTGGTGCTGGATGAGGCCGACCGCATGCTGGATATGGGTTTCCATGAAGACATCATGCGCATTATTGGTATGGCGCCACGTCCAAGGCAGACCCTGTTGTTCTCGGCTACCTACCCGGATGAAATAAAAGAAATCAGTGGCGCCATTCAGAACGATCCTGTTGATATTCGCGTGGAAAGCCTGCATGACGATAAAAAAATCAAACAGGTTTTCTATGAAATACAAAAAGGCGAAAGAACCAGAGCATTAGTCGCCCTGTTGCAACATTATCGTCCCGAGTCCAGCGTGGTGTTTTGTAATCGAAAGCAACAATGCCAGGAGCTGGCTGATGCCTTATGGCAACAGGGCTTCCACGCACTCGCATTACACGGCGATCTTGACCAGAAAGAACGTGACCAGGTACTGGTCCAGTTTGCCAATAAAAGCAGTTCGATTCTTGTTGCAACGGATGTGGCGGCACGTGGACTGGATATTAAAGATCTGCACGCCGTGATTAACTTCGAGTTATCACCAGATCCGGAAGTACATATTCACCGTATTGGTCGTACAGGCCGCGCTGGCAAGGAAGGATTAGCCCTGAGTTTGTTCATGGCGTCTGAAGCGCCCAAGGTTAATGCGATAGAAGAATATCAAAATAGTCCTGTAAGAATTGATAATACATCTTCACTTAAAAGCCGGGAGAACTTCAGACTCAGTCCGCCGATGGTGACCTTGTGTATTAATGCTGGTCGTAAAAACAAGGTTCGCGCGGGTGATATATTGGGTGCCTTAACGGCAGATACCAACCTGCCCGGTAAACAAATCGGAAAAATTGATATTTTTGATAACCTTGCTTATGTGGCCGTGGAACGCCCTGTTGCCAAACAGGCCTTGAAGATTCTGTCCGAAGGTAAAATCAAAGGCCGCAAGTTCAGAGTACGAAAACTGCGTTAATATATTGGGCAAAATAGAAAAGGAGGGAAGCGCAGCCGTTATTATTCATTCCTCCGCCCCTTTTTGTTTATATTTCCCCGCTACTTGTTTTTATGTTCACCGCACCCCGGGGATATTAACAACATGTCATCTGCGCACGGCCTGTTTTGCAAGTGCATTGGCAGACTGATTATGCAACCTCGGGATAGCAAAGACTGACAACCGTTCCAGCTTTGCGCCGGATTCACGGATCTTTTCCAGCCTTTTATCGTCAGGTTTTTCCTGCCACAACCGGGCCAGGCCATGATTGTCAGTATAAACCCGGATTCGTTGCTGCCCGTTTTCAATCGCGATGCTGATAACGGCTGCAAGGGCGGTAATCTCTGCGGCAAAGGCATCCAGATCACCGACCGGCCGGCTGATACGCGCGATAACTGTGCCATCACTATCCATGACGATGCCACCGATGCCCGCGTGGTGTTCTGCGTTCATTTTGACACTGGAACCATCACACCATGCACAAGCCCAGCCTCGTGGTACTGTTGACGCATAAAGGGCAAGGATCAGCGCATCGCGCACCGACTGAATTTGTCCGCTCTCGCCATGCCGCCTTTTGGCCAGTACTGTCGCACGCCGGCGAATACGTTCAGCAAGCTTCGCAACGGGGCATTCATGAGTGAGTTGCAACACGCGCTGTTGCTGTTGTGGGGATAATGCAAGAAGCGCCTTGTCAATCACGGCATTCAATCGCCGGGCCTGATTACGTCGGGTCGTCTGAGAATGCATAAAAAACGCTATGGCCCCTGTTCCGGGGAGAGTAAACCCTGCCGATTTGAAGCAAGTGTTATAGTGAATTTGCTGTTAGCGGTGCAATGAGCCACGCCCTGACATTCCACACCGCCGCACTGCAGGTCCTTCCGCACGTCCTCGATTACATCGGCATCCGCTGACCACCCGGCTGACAAGGTATGCATTATTGACGTTCCGCCGCCGCAAGTTCCCACAGTCCTTCCACTGCCTGTGCCAGCACGGGGTTGTCACTTTCACGCGGATAGACCATGTAGGCAGGATGAATGTATTCCGGTGATCCCGGCACACGGTGCAGGCGACCGGTGGCAACAAACGAGGCGGCTATGCGCGCGGGCAGGAAGCAGCTGCCGCCGTTGGCGAGTGTCAGCTGAACGCCGAGCCAGCCGATGTTGGCGATCTGCGGTGGCCGCTCAAGATCGGGGTAGCTTTGCGCATGCTGGGCATAGAAGCCCGGTCCCCATTCGATATAAATGTAATCCTCACCCGGGCCGGTGTCGTCGGGGCGGGTGCTCACCAGCACCAGGGTCTCATCGAAAATGTGCTCGACTACCAGGCCGGGGCTGTGACTCGGCGTATACATCAGACCGATGTCCAGCGTGCCTTCGATCAAACGACGCATCAGATCTTCCTCGAAACCGATCTCGCTGTGGATGACCACATCGGTGGCGCGCTCACGCATCCAGCCAACCCAGTCGGGCAGAAAACCTTCCCACAGGGCGATGCGCCCGCCGATACGAATACTGGCGCGGTAACGTTCAGGCAGGCCCACCTCATCACGGGCCTGATCGGCCGTCAGCACGAGCCGCTTGGCATAGTCGAGAAAACGGCGGCCGGCAGGCGTGAGACTGGCGCCGGAGCGGTTGCGGGTGAACAGGCGGGCACCCAACTCATCTTCCAGCCGCCTGATGCGCGCACTGACGGTGGACTGCGTCAGGTGCATGTGCCGGGCGGCCTCCAGGAAGCTGCCGTGGGCGGTAATGGCAAGAAAGGTACGGGCCTGATCGATGTCCATTTATTTAATATCGGATATAACGATATCAATGTCCAATAAATATCGTTTGTTTATGTTTAGTATTGGCTTATATAGTGTGCGCCGACCAAGTCACCACGGGATGTTGATGTTGAAGCTGTACAGGCAACTTCATGGCGCATATCGCGACGTCAGACGCGCTGAGAAATATCACATAGATGCGGAAGGCCCGTCGCGAGCTATGGCGACAGGGATGCACGTATGAAAGGGGTGAACTGGTCCGCGCTGCTCGGCCCTACCGCAAACAATACCGGGCACCTGGAGAAATGGCTGTCCATCACGGGTGGGTTGCTGGGTATCCTCGGCGTGGCCCTGATCAGCCGTAATTTTCTGCCCGCCGGTGCAACCCTCTTGATCCTCAGCTCAATGGGATCATCTGCAGTCATGCTGTTTGCTGTGCCGCATAGCCCCATGTCCCAACCCTGGCCGGTACTGGGCGGGCATCTTGCCTCGGCAACCGTCGGTGTCTTCTGCGTGCAATGGGTGCCCAATCCGGATATTGCTGCCGCCCTGGCGGTGGCCCTGGCCATCGGGGCCATGCATTACCTGCGTTGTATCCATGCACCGGGTGGGGCCACAGCATTGGCCTTCGTTGTGGGCGGTGACAGCTTCCATGCCCTGGGCTTTCAGTACATTGTGACGCCAACCTTACTGAACGTGATGTTGATCTTGCTGATCACGGTTGTCTTTAATTATGCCTTTCCCTGGCGGCGTTATCCTGCTTGTCTTGCACAGCATGGCACGCAGAAAAAAGAGCCTCACAAAAAGGTAACGGAAGAAGACACGCTGACGCGTGATGAGCTGGAAAAGGCAGTGAAGTCCAGGCACGGGATTGCCCATATCAGCCGTCACGAGCTTGAGCATGTCTATGACGAGGCAAAACAGAACGGGCGATCACCCGCCATGGATCCCATGAGTTTCCGTCCCGGGAAGTATTACAGCAATGGTTGTGATGGCCCCTCCTGGCAGGTCCGGCAAGTCATTGATTCCGGCAAACCGTCTGGCTCCGGTAATGGCCAGATCAAGTACCAGATCGTTGCGGGCGATAATCGCAATACCGCCGGTACCGCAAGCCATGAAGATTTCGCGCGCTGGGCCAGGCATGAGGTATTCCTGAATGAAAACTCATGGGTGCGGCTTGCCAATGACCCTCATGAGATCGCACAGACATAACAGGATAGTGATCGGAGTTTGTCATGCACAAAAACAAGGGATTAAAGCTGCAGCGTGAAGATTACATCAAGGCATTGAGGGAGATTGATGTCTACACAGACATCAGGGTGGAAGACATTATGGACATACAGAGCCGTGCCGAGAAATTTGCGCAAATGCGCACCACCGAAAGTTTACAGGTGGCCAACCTGATGAGCCAACCGGTCATCACTGTCACAGCGGATTGTTCCCTCGCCGAGGCAGCCCATATCCTGATCACCCACAAGATCAGCGGCCTTCCCGTCGTGGACGAACAGCAGCAACTCATCGGCATTATCACGGAAGCCGATTTTTTACGGGCCCTGGGTGTGCCCAGTCATCATCCCACGCATAATCTGTGGCAAACACTGGAAGCCATGTTTACGCATCATCTGGAGGTCAAGGAAGCGGAAGAAGGACGCGTCGCCGACCTGATGACAAAGGATGTCATTACCATGACAGCGGAGCACACGCTACATGACTTGCTGGAAGAAATGAAAAGGAACCGCATCAAGCGCATCGTGGTGTGCGATGACGCACGCCATGTGATCGGCATGCTCACCCGATCCGACCTGGTCAGGGTATTCTTCGACCGCATCAAGCACGCCGGCAACGCCCCTGCATAAATAGTTGTCGGCCTGACCCCGGAGGCTGGCGTCTCCGAATACCAGTGTGGCAAAGACACGGACCCTGCCCCGTGCGTGCCCTCACAGAGTGTCATTTGTGTCGATTCACAAAATCCCTGCAGGACCTCGCACCCACGCTGCTGTCAGTGAGTGACACCGGCTGTAATGACTTTATATCGATGATACGAATATTAGATAGCAAATAATATCGTTTGATTGATATTAGAACGGGCCTATATAGTCATATTAGAACTATCTGAACAGGAGCACACGTCATGAGTAGCGAAACTGA
>JASFJH010000110.1:0-6862 GCA_050122215.1 Granulosicoccaceae bacterium
GCCATCGGCGATCGACATCCAGACCACCGCGGACTTTATCCGCGACCTGCTGCTGATCGGCAAGGTCCGCGAACGCGGCATCCGGCTTGGCATCGTCGCCAACCGCGTGCGCATCAACACGCTGTCATTCCGCGCCCTCGAACGTTTCCTGAAAAGTCTCGATATCCCGGTTGTCGCACGTCTGCGTGATACGCAGAACTACACACGCGCCGTGGAACAGGGTCTGGGCATTCACGAGATCAAGGCCTACAGCGCGCGCCAGGACCGGCCGCACTGGGAGGAGGTTATTGACTGGCTCGACACAGATACAAACCTGCCGGCTCAACAACGCCACGCCTGAGCCTTTTTATTTTTCCTCTTTATAATCTTTCAGACCTGCTGCCCCCGTACCGCCCACGTTTACTCCAGGCATGTCTCCCAGTAAGGTTGCCCGGCAAAGCGATCGACCAGGAAATCGACAAACTGGCGAACGCGCTGCGACAGGTGTCGCGTCGGGGGATAAATCGCGTAGGCATTCAGCGGCGCCATGCTGTATTCCTGCAATACGGGCACGAGTTCGCCGCGCGCAATCTGTTCATACGCGATAAAGGTCGGCTGGCGCAGGATACCCAGCCCGGCCACCGCAGCATCGCGCATATAGCGACCGCTATTGGCCCGCATGGTCTCGTTTACTTTCACCGGCATCGGCTTGCCGGCCTTGTCGCGGAACGTCCACTGCTCGGGGTGGGCCATGTAACTGTACGTTATACAGGCATGTTGCTGTAACGCATGCGGGGTTTTCGGCTCACCGTGCTCGGCCAGGTAAGCGGGGCTGGCGCACACTACCATCGACACGGGCGCCAGTCGCCGGGCAATCAGGCTTGAATCTTTCAGGTCGGCGATACGAATACCGACGTCGAACCCTTCGCGGATCAAATCGACCTCGCGATCGTTGAAGTCGATATCGAAGACGATGCCGGGGTGTCTTTGCTGAAATGCGATCATGGCAGGACCGAGGTGCATCAGGCCAAAACTGAGTGGTGCGGCAACTTTTATCCGGCCGCTGATCTCGTGGTGCAGTTCGCTGACCGCGTGCTCGGCCTCGGCAAGATCATCGAGGATGGCGACACAGCGTTCGTAAAAGGCGCGACCGCTGTCCGTCAGAGTCAGCTTGCGGGTCGAGCGGTGAAACAGTTCCACGCCGAGTTGTTCTTCGAGTTCCGCCAGGCGGCGGCTGACCGCGGACTTGGCCAGCTGCAACTGCACGGCCGCGGCCGTGATCGTGCCGCTGTTGACGATCTGCGTGAAGGCCTGCATTTCCTCGGTCTTGAGCATATTGTTCTAATATATTGAACAATTATTTAATAAACAAGCTATATATCCATGTATTCTGAACGTATAGGCTTTGTGCGTACCGGAAACAGACCGTACAAAGGAGAATACACATGACTAATCAACCCGTTAACGTCCTGCTCGTGAACGCCAGCGCCCGCTACGAGGACTCCGTTACCCGGCAACTGGCCCATGAACTGATCACCGCGCTGCGCGCAGAGCACGGCAATCTCGTTGCAAGGGAACGCGATGTCGCCACGGGCATGCCCTTCGTCGATGAACAATGGGTCAACGCCAACTTCACGCCGGCCGATAAGCGCACGCCCGGGCAGCAAGCCGCCCTGGCCTACTCCGACAGCCTCGTGGATGAACTCGAACTGACCGACATCCTGGTCATTGCCGCACCGGTTTACAACTTCTCGGTACCGGCCACCCTGAAGGCCTGGATCGATCAGATCTCCCGTGTCGGCCGGACCTTCAACTTCACCTCGGCAGGCCCGGTCGGCTATTTAAAAGGCATCAAGGCCTACGTCATCATGGCCAGCGGCGGCACCAAACTTGGCAGTGACATCGATTTTGCCAGTGGCTACCTGTGCCACATCCTAGACTTTATCGGCATCGAGGACGTGGCGTTTATCAACGCGGATGCATTCGATCAGGACGATACACAACGCCTGCAAGCCATCCGTGCGCAGATCAAGGACGTCACCAGGCTGGTTGCCTGACGACCCGGTGACGAACAAGCTCATGAACTACCTGGCATTGTTCGCGTTTTCATCCGGGATCGCCATCTCGGCGCAGGCGGCCATGAACGCACAGCTGGGGAGCCTGTTAAAAAATCCCCTGCTGGCGACCTGCATCGCCTTTGCCAGCAGCGTGTGCATTACGCTGCTGGCAGCGATAGTCTACACAAGGGAGCTGCCGTCGCCGGATATGGTCAGGGCTGTACCGCTATACCTGTGGATTGCCGGCGGCATGCTGAGTGCCGTCGCGGTCTCCCTGTTTTATTTCCTGATCCCGCAAATGGGCATAGGCCCGATGATGTCGTTTGCCTTAAGTGGCCAGATCCTCGCCGCCGTAATTGCCGGACACTTTGGTTGGTTCGATCTGCCCGTCAAGCCGATCACACCGGGCAAGCTCGTCGGTGTGATCGCCCTGGTCACGGGCGTCGTGTTACTCAACCGGGATTAACCGCATGCGTGCCCGGCAACTCGCGACGGCGAACATCGACAACCTGACCCGGCTCTGGCGCGCCATGGGCAGCCACCCCTGCACGCTGGAAGGCATGGCCGGCTTCGAGATCTCGACCGGCTGGCCGTACCGCTGCTGGCCGGCGACATCGGTGGCGGTACATGCAGCAACAGGCCACGGCATGCAGCAGTTACACGAACAGTACTTCGTGCCCGTGTGGCAAATTGAAAACACGCAGGTGGTTTGCCTGCACAGCATGCTCACCGCCAACGGCTTTCAGATCGTTTCCGGGCAAACGGCCATGGCGCTGGCACTCGATAGCCATTCGATCACAACCCCACACGCCCCCCTGCTACAACGCATTACATCGCAACAGGCTATCCGGACATGGACTGCTGTTGCCTCCCGCGCCTTCGGTTATGACATCGACCCGTCGGTGTTCATGACGATCGCGGTGTACCCCGAACTCAGCTTGTACCTGGCCTGCGTCGATGCGCAACCGGCGGCCACGGTCATGCTGTTCAAAACAGGTGATGTTATCGGCGTCCACCAGCTCGGCGTGTTACCCGAGTTCCGCGGCCAGGGACTTGCCCGCCGGCTCATGCATGAGGTGATCGCGCTGTGCAAAGGCATGGCGGCACGCCATATCACCCTGCAGGCCTCCAGCGCGGCCGAGCGATTGTACACGGGCCTCGGTTTCACACGGCAATTCAGGATTGAAAACTACCAATACCGCGACACAACGAGGTGGGCCCAATAAATGAGCAATGAAATGGTCCAGAGCACAGATGCAGCTAATATAAGAGAAATTTCGTCCTGGTCCCATTAATGTCAAACAGGGCCAAGGAATAAACCTTGATATGAACGTGAAAAAGGTAGTGACCCGTTTTATTTTGTTTTATTTTTAGTTAAATCTCCACCAATCTCGTCACCCCCTTTTCTACCGTAGGAATAGATATTGCAGTTACTCCTGTTGACTACGATCGCAAGTGAAAAACGGAGTGATTATGTCAGGCATAGTACAAAATATCGTACAAAAGTGAGATACCTGACAAACCACTCAACACTACGATTGTCGGTCTGGCTGATAAAAGATTTTAACTCCACGGTAGATATTGATAGGAGGTATTGATATGGAAGAGTTCTTTGTAGAAAAAGCAGCAGACGAAACAGGTGCACATGTTGTGCATACCGGGTGTTGCCCATCATTACCCGCAAAAGATGAGATGCATCTCATAGGGGTACGCAGTAATACCGCGGCACCGCTCAAGGAAGCTGCGAACTGGTTTACAAAATCGACCCCTTGCCCAGAATGTATACCGGGCTAAATGAAGCTCTTGCAGAAAAAACAGGGTCAGAGCACATTAGTAACTAATATTAGAAAAAACTGTGCTCTGATCCTGTTTATTAACCTTTAACAAAAAGTGTACTGACCACTTTTATTGAAAAAAAACGTGGTCTGCCACCTATTGTCCCTAAACCCCACTTGTCTACAAACGGGTAGCACTGTTATAAAATTAAAAACAGCAAAGGGAGAAACCTTTTTACCCTACCCCATCAGCTTGGCTTTGTTTGCGTCCAGAAATGCGACTGTAACGCGTTTTTCACCCGCCGCGAGCGCAGCTTTTTCAATCTTTGATTTCGCCATGTTACGCACAAAAGCGGGAATTTTTTCGATGCGATTGAGGGCTTCTTCATCCCATTGAATGGATTGCTCAGTCATGTCGGTTTCCTTTCTTGTAAAATTTTTTTCTGGCCATGTAAGTGAATTAAACATTGGCCTTGGATAAGCTGGATTTTATGTGGACAAATACGAGATGACAAATACAGATTGCTTGAGACAAGCCAACCAGTTTTCCGGAACATGTCGTCTTTACGATAAAAGTTTGTTTCAAACACGACAAATACTTTTCCTTGCTCACGTAGCGAAAATGACAATTTCAACGTTATCAAGCTCGCGCGAGCACGCAAACTTACCAGGCAGTCATGATCAACAAAAAGTTTACGGCTTGGCAATGTTCTTGCTTGGATAATATACGAGATGCAATTACCAGACTGGAACGACATGAAGATGCCAGATAATTCGACTATTGACTCCGACCAAATCCGCTATAGTCAGGCACAAATTGACTATCTGTCGTCTCAGCATTTTATAAACAAAATCGATCACCACCTTAGAATCATCTCCAGCATCAGGATAGTCAGTCCTGCCGCAAACACCGCACCCGATGTGATTCTGAAAATCGTTATTTACTACGACAACCACCAGAGCGGAAGCTTGAGCTTCAATTTGCATAACTACGAATATGAGGAAATTCTTGCAATCGCGAAAAATATTCGCGGCAATGAATTTATCCTGCATGAAGTCGATAACTTGTTGTCAGGAGATGTTGTTGAATAGCTGCACAAGGGAACCGTTGAGTCCCATCGACAACGCGCAGCCCTGTGGCCTTCGTCACTGCGAAACCCGGGAGACAGCGTATGCATGACACCCTTACATCTGCGGACGAGGAACAATGGGTCATCTGGAATGGCGCTCACGGTCTCGTCACCACGGTGACGATCGGCCAGATCAAGGTCGGTACCGGCGGCAGAAATGCATGGCTGGATGGACCATTCGACATGGTTGGGCCCTTCAGCCTTGATGAGCTCGAGAAGTACGGTCGAATCTCCTTCGCAGCCTGTATCGTTATGTCACGCCAGAGATGGCAAGACGACCAGGTGGAACTGCGGCGGGAGTCCCTGGAAATACGCCGTGCTACAGAAGAACGGGTGAGGGAAAAAGTTGAGCGCATGTACGGCAGCCACGTCGGGCATCAAAGTAAACGCAAGCCATTTACCGAACAACAACATCGGGAGACCCTGAATCTACCGATCGACGGGAAGCTTGAGCCACGCCAGATCAACGCGGCTTTTCGACGACTTGCCCAGAAGGCACATCCCGATACCGGGGGCAGCAATGAAGAGTTCGTTCACATTACGGAAGCGCGTAACGCATTGCTCGAGTACATTTCGTGACCGAAGGCGTGAAATTAAATGCTAATTAAGTGGGGTCAGAGCACATTAGTAACTAATATTAGAGAAAACTGTGCTCTGACCCCATTTATTGGCCGAGCGGTTATACACCAGACTGGGATTCAAACGGCAATTCAGGATTGAAAACTACCAATACCAAGGCCTAACCGGGCAAGAACGGGAATAAGCTATCCAGCGGGATCGAGTAGACATGTGGCGAATATTAGAGAGAATCTTGCTCTGACCCCATTTATTTAATTACGGCCGCTTGAATTGTCGCCGTGCCTGCGCAACCTGCTTGCGACAATAGCAACCCTCTATATGGTCATTGATGAGGCCCATGGCCTGCATAAAGGCATACACAGTCGTCGGACCGACAAACTGCCAGCCTCGTTTCTTGAGTTCTTTCGACAAGGCTACAGAGATATCGGATGTTGAAACGGTTTGCGGTCTAGCCAGTTGGCCTTTGTGTGGTTCGTACTGCCAGATAAAGGCAGCCAACGATCCTTCCTGTTTTACCAATTCACGACAACGTTTCGCGTTGTTGATCACTGCCTCGATCTTGCCACGATGGCGCACAATGCCCTCGTTCTTAATCAAACGTTCCACATCAAGCGGGCCAAAGCGCGCCACCTTGTTGAAATCAAACTGGCGAAATGCCTTGCGAAAATTTTCACGCTTGGCAAGAATGGTGCGCCAACTCAACCCCGACTGGAAACTCTCCAGGCATAGCTTTTCGAACAGACGCTGATCATCCTTCACCGGGAAGCCCCATTCATTATCGTGGTAATCAATAAACTCGGGTGAAATCACACTCCAACTACAACGATGTTTACCATCCTTGCCTTTTATTGTTTTAGACATCCCGTTTCCCTTTTAACAACGCAAGGCTTAAGCCACCAGGAATTCAAGCCGCGCATCTGTCTTCTTCGGTGAGATTTCAATAATCTCTGCCTCGACAACACCTGCCGCAACAAAGGGATCCGCATTGACCCTTTCTTCAAGCGAGGCCCGATCAGTATTGTGTGCCATCACACTTCCACCCTGGCCATCGGCCAGGCTGCCTACCAGCAGAAACACACTGTCATCAAACCCCTGCGCAATCCAGTCATTGTGCCCCTGCATCAACTCAGCGGCGCGCTGCTTATGTTTGGCGAATGTCAGTAATACGATATACATCTTTTTATTCACTCCCCATGTATTTGGTTTAGTCCTCTAGCACCCTGTCCAGCCACTGTTCCATCATACTGATCTCACGACGAATAAACTTTTCATCGTGAAAGGCACTGGCCAGGGTTGCCACGCCCTGACTGAATGCCAGTACATGCATAGCCAGCGCATCGGC
>JASFJH010000111.1:0-6824 GCA_050122215.1 Granulosicoccaceae bacterium
AGCGATAATATCCGCCTGCTCGAGGCGCTGGTGACGAGCGGTCACCTTGACGCAGACGATGGCCAGTGTCTGGCGGATGCCTACCGCGCTTACCGCAGTGAAGTGCACCGGCTGACCCTGCTCGGCCAGCCGGCGCGCGTCAGCGACACGTGTTTCAGCGCCGAACGCGCTGCCGTGATCAAGGTCTGGCAGCAGTATTTGCAGACTTGAGTTAACCAATTATTGAACAGGAAACGGAAGTGGCGACAAGCAGTATGACCATGGCAGATCGGGATGGCGTTATCTGGCTCGACGGGGAACTGGTTCCCTGGCGCGAGGCCAGGATCCACGTACTCACACACACCCTGCATTACGGCATGGGCGTGTTCGAAGGCGTGCGCGCCTACAAGACCGACAAGGGCGCGGCGATCTTCCGTTTGCAGGCACACACCGATCGCCTGTTCAACTCGGCGCATATCCTGAACATGCCGATGCCGTATGACAAGGATGCGGTCAACGCCGCCACGCTTGCCGCGGTCAAGGAGAACCATCTCGATTCGGCCTACATCCGCCCGATGTGTTTTTACGGCTCGGAAGGCATGGGCCTGCGCGCCGATAATCTCAAGGTGCACGTCATGGTCGCGGCCTGGGAATGGGGCGCCTACCTCGGCGCGGAGAACATGGAAAAGGGGATCCGCGTGCGCACCTCGTCGTACACGCGGCACCATGTCAACATCACCATGTGCAAGGCCAAGGCCAACGGTAACTACATGAACTCGATGCTGGCCCTGCAGGAAGCACTTGCCTGTGGCGTGGATGAAGCGCTGCTGCTCGACAACGAGGGTTATGTTGCGGAAGGTTCCGGTGAAAACTTCTTCATGGTGCGTGGTGGCGTCATGTATACACCGGAGCTGACCTCGGCGCTCGACGGCATCACGCGCGGCACGATCATCCAGCTTGCGCAGGAAAACGGTATCGAGTTGCGGGAAAAACGCATCACGCGCGATGAAGTCTATACTGCCGAGGAGGCCTTCTTTACCGGCACCGCGGCCGAAGTGACGCCGATCCGTGAGCTTGATGGCCGCAGCATCGGCAGCGGCAGCCGCGGTCCGATCACGGAACAACTGCAAACCATGTACTTTGATTACGTGCATGGCCGCCGCGATGATCACGCCGAGTGGTTAACGCTGGTTTAATCAGCCTCTACAAGAATAAAATAATCAGTCCGGAGGAGAATGACATGGCTGAAGCGAATACTGCAAACGTCCACACACGTTACGAAGTCACGCGTGCCGACCTGCCACTGCATTGCCCGATGCCGGGTTCAAGCCTGTGGGACTCGCATCCGCGCGTGTTCCTGCCGATTGAAGACACAGGCAGGGCGAAGTGCCCGTATTGTGGTGCCGAATACGTACTCAAGGACTGATATGCACATCGCCCGGTGGTATGCCGGGCGGTAAACCGGCCTGCACGCGCTCTTGAGTACACCTGCTACAGACACCCCTTCTTCACGACGACTGCTAGTGGTCGGCCCGGCATGGGTCGGCGATATGGTCATGGCGCAAAGCCTGTTCATGACGCTGAAGCAGCAGGACCCGCAACGGCACATCGATGTACTCGCGCCGGGCTGGAGTCGTCCGCTGCTGGAACGCATGCCCGAGGTCAGTGAGGCGATCGACATGCCACTCACGCATGGCGAGTTTGCGTTTGGCCGGCGCCGCGCACTCGGCAAGGCGCTGCGTGATCGCCATTACGAACAGGCCATCGTCCTGCCCCGCGCATGGAAGGCCGCGGTTGTGCCATTTTATGCAGGGATCCCGCAACGCACCGGCTACCACGGTGAACAGCGTTTTATCCTGCTCAATGATCGGCGCCGGCTCGACAAGCAGGCCCTGCCGATGACTGTGCAGCGTTTCAATGCGCTCGCCTGTGAGCGGCAGCCGCCGACGCCACCACCGGTCCCCCAGCCACGCCTTGTAGTCAGCGAGCAGGGTGTGCAGGCCGCTCTCGAGGCGCAGGGCCTGCAGCGCGACAGGCCGATCCTCGTGTTATGCCCGGGTGCCGAGTATGGCCCGGCGAAGCGCTGGCCGGAACAGCATTACGCGGCCGTGGCCAACGACCGGCTCGAAGCGGGCTGGCAGGTCTGGTTGATGGGCTCGAACAAGGATGCCGTTGTCACGGCGAGCATCAACGCTCTTACGCAAAACCGCTGCATCGACCTTGCCGGGCGCACTTCACTTGGCGAGGCCATCGATCTCATGTCGCTGGCCGCATGCGTGGTCAGCAACGACTCGGGTCTCATGCATGTCGCGGCCAGCCTCGACCGGCCGCTCGTGGCCGTGTACGGCTCCTCCGATCCGGGCTTTACCCCGCCCCTGCATCCGCAGGCGAAGATCGAACGACTCGGCCTCGAGTGCAGCCCGTGTTTCAAACGCGAATGCCCGCTCGGCCACACGAAGTGCCTCGTCGATCTGTCGCCACAGCGGATCCTGGCCGCGATGGGTTCCCTGCTATGAGGGGGCCGCGCTTTTGCCTGTTGCGGCTGTCCGCGCTCGGTGATGTGTGCCTGTGCGTGCCGGTCGTGCGCACCTTGCAGCAGGCCTTCCCTGATGCGCGGATCAGCTGGGTGATCAGTCGCCCGGCCTATGAACTGGTCGAGGGGCTCGACGGTGTCGAGTTCATTGTGATCGACAAGCCGTACTCACTTAAAGATTACCTGCGCCTGCGCAGGCAAATGCGCGGCTACCGTTTTGATGTGTTGCTGGCGATGCAGGCCAGCCTGCGCGCCAACCTGATCTACAGCCTGATCAAGGCACCGGTGAAGATCGGCTTTGATAAAACCCGGGCCCGCGACGGGCAGGGGCTGTTTACCAACCGGCAAATTGATTTTGCCCGTGAACACCTGCTCGACAGTTTCCTGCGCTTTGCCGCCGAGGCCGGCGCGACGCAAGCGGTTATCGACTGGTCGATACCGATCGGCCAGGCCGATCGGGACTGGGCTGCACGGCAGGTGGAAGGGCAACGCCGCCTTCTGGTCGTGAATGCCTGTGCCAGCAAGGCAGAACGGGACTGGCCGGTAGAGCGCTTTGCCGCGGTCCTGCAGTATGCCCGCGAGCGATACGGCATCGATATCGTGCTTACCGGCGGGCCGTCGGCCCGGGAACGTTCGGTGGCGGCAAAACTGTGCGCAGCCTTGCCCGACGCTATCAACCTCGTCGGCCAGACCGGCATGAAGCAGTTGCTCGCCTTGCTCGAACGTGCCGATGCGTTGCTCGCGCCCGATACCGGACCGGTACACATGGCGCGTGCCGTGAACACGCCCGTGATCGGCCTGTACGCGGTGGCCCCGGCATGGCTGACCGGGCCGTATGGTGCACAGGAGCATTGTGTCGATCATTATGATGATGCGGTGCGTGAGATCCTCGGCAAACAGCCTGGACAGGTTGCCTGGAAGACGCGCGTGCATGACCCGCGTGCCATGCAGATGATCACGGTCGATGAAGTGAAGACCCGGCTTGATAATGTGTTGGCGGAGGCGGGATGAGATTTGCCTGCGTCATGTTCAAGTATTTTCCCTACGGTGGTCTGCAGCGCGACTTCATGCGCATGGCCTGGCAGATCATGGCGCGCGGTGACCGCGTCGATGTCTATACGCTCGAGTGGCAAGGGGAAGTGCCACCGGGTATGCAGGTGCATATCATCAAGGTCAGGGCGTTGACCAATCACGGCAAGTACGAAAAATTTTACGAGGCATTACAGCAACGCCTGGCGGCGCAACACTATGACTGTGTGATCGGTTACAACAAGTTGCCGGGGCTGGATGTGTATTACGCCGCCGATCCCTGTTACGAGGCACGCGTGCGCCGTCTGCGCAGCAAGTGGTATCGGCTGACACGCCGCTACAAGCATTTTGCCGGTTACGAGCGCGCCGTGTTTGCGCCGCACAGCGACACCGAGATCCTGCTTATCGCCGAGGCCGAACGCGACAACTTCATTCGCTATTACCAGACACCCGCACAACGCCTGCACATGCTGCCGCCGGGGATCCAGCGCGACCGCCTGCGTGGTGACGACTATGCCCGGCAACGCGCCGATTTCCGCCGCGAGTTCGGCCTGGCCGACGATGAACGACTCGTGCTCATGGTCGGCTCGGGTTTCCGCACCAAGGGTCTCGACCGCACGCTCGCAGCGCTGGCCGCCTTGCCGGCGCCGCTGCGGCAGCGTACGCGCCTGATCGTGATCGGCAAGGACAATATCAAGCCGTTCGTGCGCATGGCGACGAAACTCGGCGTCAACGATCGCATGCGGTTTTTTGCCGGCCGCGACGACATCCCGCGTTTCCTGTTTGGCGCCGACCTGCTGATTCACCCGGCCTACAGCGAGAACACCGGCACGGTGCTGCTCGAGGCGCTCGCCGCCGGCCTGCCCGTGTTGACCACGGATGTGTGTGGCTATGCGCACTATATAAACGAGGCGCGCGGGGGCGAGGTGGTGCCGTCACCGTTTTCGCAAGCGGCATTGAACGCGGCCCTGTCTTCCCTGTTAAGCGATGATGCGCGTCGCGCCGGCCTTGCAGAGCACGGTCATGCCTGGGCAGCACAGGCCGACATCTATGATCTGCACACGCACGCCGTGGAGATCATTTACACTGTCGCCAGACGTCGGGCCGGGGGCAGTGCATGATCGAGATCGCCGAAGAATTGTTGCCATGTGTAGCGGGCGAGCAGGCCTTCGATCAGCTCATGCACATGCACGGTGAGATCTTCCGCGAGTTGCCAACCGAAGGGCGGCGTACGCTGCGTTTTGTCTGTGAGGGCCGCAGCTACTTTATCAAGATCCACCGTGGCGTCGGCTGGCGCGAGATCTTCAAGAACCTGTTGTCACTGCGCCTGCCCGTGGTCAGTGCACGCAACGAGTGGCGTGCCATCGAACGCCTCGAGCAGCTCGGCATCCCGACCACGCCGCTCGTGGCGCGTGGCGCCCGCGGCATCAACCCGGCGCGGCGTGAATCGTTTGTCGTGACCCGCGATCTCGGTGACACCATCAGCCTCGAAGACCTGACCGCGCACTGGCCCGAGACACCGCCGCCGGCAACGTTCAAGTGGGCCTTGATCAACGAGGTCGCACGCATCGCGCGCGTCATGCACGGCCACGGCATGAACCACCGTGATTTCTATTTATGCCATTTCCTGCTCGACCAACACGCAGGCTGGTCGATGCAACAACCGAAGTTGTACCTGATCGATCTGCACCGCGTGCAGATGCGCCGGCGTGTGCCGCGGCGCTGGCTGGTCAAGGATCTCGGCGGCCTGTATTTTTCCGCGCTCGATGCCGGCCTGAGCCGGCGCGACGTGTTGCGGTTTCTGCGGCGTTATTTCGACCAGCCGCTGCGCGAGATCCTCGCCGAACATGAGGCGCTGCTTGCCGACATCATCGAGCGCGCCCGGCGGTTTTATGTTTCGATGCACGGCCGCGAGCCGGTGATGCCATGAACGAGCGTCATGCCTTACCGGTCATTGAACACGGCATGGTGATGCCGTTCACCATAGTCCTGCCGGAAGGGGAACTGCTCGAGTGTCTCGAGGCGGTCCGCATCCTGCCCGGTCGCCGGCTGGTGGGCCGGGCGCGCTGGCGGGGCCAGGACGTGTTCATCAAGTTGTTCACTGGCGACAGGGCCGAGCGCGACTGGCAACGCGAGCAGCGGGGCAGTGTCGCGCTGTTAACCCACGGCGTGAGCGCACCGACGCTGTTGTTGAGCACGCGCCTGCCCGAGCCGGGCGGCTTTATCATCCTGTATGAGGTCATTGATGACGGCACGGACGCGGGGGCCGCCTACGAGGATGCCGATGCGGCGCTGCGTGCGATGTTGCGCCGGCAATTGCTCGACACGCTGGCGCAACTGCACAGCGCCGGCCTGCAACATACCGACCTGCACCTCGACAACTTTTTATTGACCGATGACAGGCTGTACGTGCTTGATGCCGGTTCGCTCCGGCTGGTGGAAGGGGCGGTGGATTTGCCGCAGGCTGAAGATGACCTCGCGGTCTTGCTCGCGCAGTTCAATGACCTGCAGGCCGACGATGTCACTGTCCTGTATGCCCGGTATCTCGAGGCAAGGCACATTGCGGACGGCGACGAGGCACGTTTTGTTAAAACGTATAAAAAGGCCCGGGCCTACCGCGAGCGCAAGTACCTCGACAAGATCTTCCGCGAGTGCTCGGCATTTGTCGCCGAGCATGACTTTGGCCGCCGCTGTGTGTTCGACCGTGCCTATGACAGTGATTGCCTGCGCGAGCTGTTGGCCGACCCGGATGTCTTCTTCACGGATCCGGCCTCGGTCATGCTCAAGGACGGAAACACCTCGACGGTGGTCAGCGGCGACGCCTGCGACCAGGCTATTGTGATCAAGCGTTATAACATCAAGCATGCCTGGCATGGCCTGCGCCGCGCCCTGCGCGAAACCCGTGCGGCCACCTCGTGGCGCAACGCCCACCTGCTCGCGATGCTCGGCATCCCGACCGCCGCGCCGCTCGCCTTCCTCGAGGAACGGCGTGGACCGTTGCGCGGCCGCAGTTACTTCATCATGCAGGCAGTGGCGGGCACGCGTGCCGAAGAGTATTTCACCGATCCGGACATGCCACCCGAACTGAAACAGGCCCAGGCCGGTTTATTGCTGAAACAGTTCGAGCGCCTCGCCGACGCCGGCCTCGTGCACGGCGATTACAAGGCGACCAATTTTGTGATTACCGAACAGGGGCCATTGATCCTCGATCTCGATGCGCTGCGGCGGCCGTCCTCGGCGGCGCGGTTCCGCAAGGGCCTGGCCCGTGATCTGCGCCGCTTCC
>JASFJH010000112.1:0-6744 GCA_050122215.1 Granulosicoccaceae bacterium
GAACGCGTCACCGCTTTCCTTAACCCGTGGGCGGATCCGTTTAACAGCGGTTTCCAGTTAACCCAGTCATTGATCGCCTTTGGTCGTGGTGAATGGTTTGGCGTTGGCCTTGGCAGCAGTATCCAGAAACTGTTTTACCTGCCCGAGGCGCATACCGACTTTGTGTTCGCGGTTCTGGCCGAAGAGCTGGGACTGATTGGCAGCATCGGCGTGGTAGTGCTGTTCATGGTCGTGATCTGGCGCGCGTTCGTGATTGCCACGCGTGCCCAGTATTACGGCCAGCACTTCGCGGCCTTCCTTGCCCACGGTATCGCGTTGTGGATTGCCTTGCAGGCCTTTATCAATCTCGGTGTAAACATGGGGCTGTTACCGACCAAGGGCCTGACCCTGCCGCTGATGAGTTACGGCGGCAGCAGTATGCTCGCCATGTGCGTGGCGATTGCCCTGTTATTACGCGTCGATATCGAAACCCGCCTTGCACAGCGCGAGTCAACCAGCCTGCCGCATGGAGGTGGGCGATGAGCATGCGCATGCTGATCATGGCAGGTGGCACAGGCGGGCATGTATTCCCGGCGCTGGCGGTAGCACGGCGCCTGCGTGAGCAGGGCGTCGAGGTGACCTGGCTCGGCACACGGCGCGGCCTCGAGGCGCGCGTCGTGCCCGATAACGAATTTGCGATCGAGTACATCAATGTTGCCGGCCTGCGGGGCAAGGGTGTGCTCGGCTGGTTGCTGGCACCGTTCCGCCTGCTGTACGCGTTGCGCCAGGCAGTCGCCGTAATGCGGCGTATCAAACCGGGCGCGGTGCTCGGTATGGGGGGGTTCGTCACCGGCCCGGGCGGCCTGGCGAGCTGGCTCATGCGCATCCCGCTGCTCGTGCATGAACAAAATGCCATCGCCGGCCTGACCAACAAGCTGCTCAGCCGTCTCGCGCGGCACCTCATGCAGGCCTTCCCGAATACCTTCCCGGCACGTCGCAAGGCCGAGGTCACGGGCAACCCGGTGCGTGCCGATATTGCGGCATTGCCTGCACCGGCCGAGCGTTTCGCCAATCGCAGTGGTGCGATGCGTGTGCTGGTGATTGGCGGCAGTCTCGGCGCGCTGGCCCTGAACAAGCTGTTACCCGCGGCAGTGGCGCAACTGGACAGTGTGGCGCGGCCGCATGTCTGGCACCAGTGCGGTCGCCGCCACCTCGATGTGACCCGGCAGGCCTATGCCGATGCGGGCATCGAGGCACGCATCGAACCGTTTATCGACAATATGGCAGCCGCCTACGCCTGGGCCGATCTTGTGATCTGTCGTGCCGGGGCCCTGACGGTTGCCGAACTCGCGGCAGCCGGCGTGGGCAGCATCCTTGTTCCGTACCCGTATGCCGTAGATGACCATCAGACCGCGAACGCGGCGTTTCTGGAACAGGCCGGTGCGGCGGTGATCGTGCAGCAACGTGATCTCGATGCCGACAGCCTGGCCAGTATGCTCAAAGACATGAGTGAAAAACGTGATCGCCTGTTGACCATGGCCGAGGCCGCGCGTGCCCGGGCAAGAATCAATGCAACGGAAATCGTTGCACAACGTTGCATGCTCGCCATGCAGGGACAGTTATGAGTAAGGCACCCGACATCAACGAAAGCCGCCCGCATGCGAACAGTCGCCTGCAAAGCATGCGGCATATCCATTTTGTCGGCATCGGTGGTGCCGGCATGGGTGGTATCGCCGAGGTCATGTTGAACCTTGGCTTTGCTGTGTCCGGTTCGGATCTGAATGTGAACCCCGTGGTCAAACGTTTGCAGGGACTCGGTGCCGGTATCACGACCGGTCATGCTGCCGCGAACATCGAAGGTTGTGATGTGGTGGTGATCTCCAGTGCGGTCGGCGCAGACAACCCGGAAGTACAGGCGGCACATGCCGCACGTATCCCGGTGGTACCCCGTGCCGAAATGCTTGCCGAGCTGATGCGCTTTCGTTACGGCATCGCTGTTGCCGGCACGCATGGCAAGACCACGACGACCTCGCTGGTGGCGAGCCTGCTTGCCGAAGGGGATCTCGATCCGACCTTTGTGATCGGTGGCAAGTTGAACAGCGCCGGTACACATGCGCGCCTCGGCGAGAGTGAATACCTCGTGGCCGAGGCCGATGAGAGTGATGCCTCATTCCTATACCTGCAACCGATGATCGCCGTGGTCACCAACATTGATGCCGATCACATGCAAACCTACGAAGGGGACTTTGGCCGTCTGCGCGAGGCGTTTATCGAGTTCCTGCATCACCTGCCGTTCTACGGGCTGGCAGTGATGTGTATTGATAATGCCGAAACGCGTCAGTTGCTGGAGCACATCACGCGGCCGGTACTCAGTTATGGCGTTGCCACGGATGCCGACGTGCGTGCCGATAACCTGCGCCAGGAGGGGGCACGGATGTTGTTCACCGTGGTGCAGGACGGTCATGCGCCGCTTGATGTGACCTTGAATCTGCCGGGACAACATAACGCGCTCAACGCGTTGGCGGCGATCGCGGTGGCCCGTGAACTCGGGGTTGCAGACGAGGCGATTCGTCGCGGCCTGGAAAACTTTGCCGGTATCGGTCGACGTTTCCAGATCTATGGCGAAGTGCAAACCCCGGCCGGCAAGGTGTTCATGATCGATGATTACGGCCACCACCCGAGTGAAATCGCCGCGACCCTCGCTGCGATTCGCGCCGGTTGGCCGGGGCGCCGTCTCGTACTCGCCTTCCAGCCACATCGCTACAGCCGCACGCGGGACCTGTTCGAGGACTTCACCCGGGTATTGTCCGAGGTGGATGTGCTCGTGCTTATGGAGGTGTATGCCGCGAGTGAGCAACCCATCAGCGGTGCGGACGGGCGCGCGCTGAGCCGTGCAATTCGTATGCGCGGCCAGGTCGACCCGGTATTCGTTGAAGATATTAAAGATCTGCCACAGGTCCTGGCGGGGGTACTGCAGGAAGGTGACGTGTTGTTAACACTGGGGGCGGGTGATGTCGGAGCCGCGGCTGCGGCCTTGCCCACACAACTGGAGAAACTGGCGGGAGAAGCGTCATGACACATTATCCAAGACATTGTCTGCATCTGGGTTGCGGTGAGCCGCTCGGAAGAGTCTTACCCGTACCTGAACATTTACATAAACAAGATAAAACTGCTGCGACGCCAGCAAAGACGACAACTGATAAATCACACAGGCGTGTAACGACCAAACACAAATGATGACGGCACCTGTACAACAAACGCTGCGCGGCGAGTTGCTCATCGACGAACCGATGGCGCGACACACGACCTGGCGCGTCGGTGGCCCGGCGGACCGATATTACCGGCCGGCGGACATCGATGACCTGGGCGTATACCTGTCGCAATTGCCTGCCGACGAGCCGCTGACCTGGATCGGTCTGGGCAGCAACCTGCTAGTGCGTGATGGCGGGATCCGCGGCAGCGTGATTGCCCTGAGTGGCATGTTGAACAATATCGAACAGCTTGATGATACGCGTATCCGGGTCGAGGCCGGTGTCAGTTGTGCCAAGGCGGCCCGTTTTGCCACACGTCATGACCTCGAAGGTGCCGAGTTCCTGGCCGGTATACCCGGGACGATGGGTGGCGCCCTGGCCATGAACGCAGGTGCGTTTGGCGGCGAGACCTGGCCTATCGTGGAAAGTGTCAGCACCATCGACCGCAACGGTGAGCAACATGTGCGTACCGCACAGGATTACCGGATCGGCTACCGCAGCGTGCAGGGGCCGGCGGATGAATGGTTTGTCAGCGCCGTGTTGAAACTCACACCGGGTGATGGCGAAGCAGCACATCAGCGCATCAAACAACTGCTGGCGAAACGTGGTGAGACGCAACCGACCTCGCAACCGAGTTGTGGTTCGGTGTTCCGCAACCCGGCGGGTAATCACGCCGCGCGTTTGATCGAGGCCAGTGGCCTGAAGGGTTTTTGCATCGGCGGTGCCTGTGTCTCGGACAAGCACGCGAATTTCATTATTAACAACGGCGATGCAACAGCCGCGGAGATCGAGGCGCTGATCGCACATGTCGCCGCGACCGTGCAAGAACAACACGGCATCGAGCTGCTGCGCGAAGTCCACATCATCGGTGAAACGCTGGAGGCTGAAGCATGAGCGCAACGGCTGCCCAATTCGGCAAGGTCGCCTTACTGCTTGGTGGCAGTTCCGCCGAGCGCGAGATCTCGCTGCGCTCGGGGCAGGCCGTGTTCGAGGCCCTGCAACGCCAGGGTGTCGATGTGCACAAGGTAGACCCGCGTGATGACGGCATGCAGGCTCTATACGAGGGTGGTTTCGATCGCGTGTTTATCATGCTGCATGGCCGTGGTGGTGAAGACGGCACCATGCAGGGTGCGCTGGAGATCGCGGGTTTGCCCTATACCGGCAGCGGTGTGCTCGGTTCGGCGCTGGGCATGGACAAGCTGCGTTGCAAGCAGTTGTGGAGTGGTGCGGGACTGGCGACGCCGAAGTGGCAGACGCTGGCCAGCGAAGCCGATTGCGTTACGGCGATTGAGCGGCTCGGTCTGCCGCTGATCATCAAGCCGGTACACGAGGGTTCGAGTATTGGCATGAGCAAAGTCGAGCAGGCGGAGCAACTGGTACCGGCCTGGCAACAGGCCGCGCAATACGATGATGTGGTGATCGCCGAACAATGGATCGCGGGTGCCGAGTATACGGCAACGATACTCGGTGACGAGGTGTTGCCGTTGATCCGGCTGGAAACACCGAACCGGTTTTATGACTTCGATGCGAAGTACGCCGCGGACACGACCCGCTACCACTGCCCGTGTGGCCTGGATGAAGACACCGAGCAGGAATATGCGGCACTGGCACTGACGGCCTACCGCGCCGTGGGCGCTTCGGGTTGGGGGCGCGTCGATTTCATGACTGATGCACAGGGGCAGGCCTGGGTGATCGAGGTTAACACGGTGCCAGGCATGACCGATCACAGCCTCGTGCCGATGGCGGCAAAAGCGGCGGGCATCGGTTTTGATGAACTGGTGACACGGATACTGGCGACGAGCATGGCAGCGTAATGGGCATACTCAAACGCAAAAAGAAGACCAATCGACTGCAGCGTGATATTGCCGCACGGCGTGATCGCTTGATGCGTGCCAGTGTCAACCTGCTGGTGCTGGCCGTGGTCTTGCTGGCGATTGGCTGGGGCCTGCAACGCCTGTATGACCCGCAGACCTTGCCGCTGAGCAGTGTGCAGATTCGTGGTGAGTTCAAAAAGGTCAGTGAGCAGGTGCTGCGTGAGGCAGTACAGCCTGGAGCCTTGAAAGGTTTCTTCACCACGGATGTCGAGGCCGTGCGCGAACGTGTGCGTGCCCTGCCATGGGTTGAGGATGTCGCCGTGCGCCGGGTCTGGCCGGATCGCCTGTCACTGACCGTGATTGAACAACAGGCCGTGGCGCGGTGGAACGGGCAGGGTTTGCTGAATGCGCGTGGCGAGGTGTTCACTCCGGCGGCCGCAAGTTACCCGCAGGACCTGCCACTGCTCGAGGGCCCGGAGGGCAGTAACGTTGTCGTACTGGAACAGTACCTGGCCATACAGGACATGCTGGCAGGCCTGGCGCGCAAGCCGGTACATGTGTTGCAGGATGCACGTCGCGCCTGGCGGGTTGAACTGGATAACGGTTTGCGGATCGCGCTGGGGCGTGAACAAAGCCTGCAGCGTTTGCAACGTTTCACCCGGGTGTATGCCCAGTTGTTCAGGCAACGTGCCGACGAGATTGATTACATAGATTTGCGTTATACCAACGGGCTCGCAGTGCGTTGGACGCAGCAAAACAAAGCAGACAGTACCGCGCAGTTGCGCAAGGGGATAAGCGGGTATGTCGAAAAAAGTTGAGAAGAACCTGATCGTCGGGCTCGATATCGGTACTTCGAAAGTCGTAGCGATTGTCGGCGAGATAACGGATGAAGATGAAATCGAGATCATCGGTATCGGTTCGCATCCATCGCGTGGCCTGAAGAAAGGCGTCGTGGTGAATATCGAATCGACCGTGCAGTCGATCCAGCGTGCGGTGGAAGAGGCCGAACTCATGGCAGGTTGCCAGATCAACTCGGTGTATGCCGGGATTGCCGGCAGCCACATCCGCAGTCTGAACTCGCATGGCATTGTCGCGATTCGTGACAAGGAAGTCTCACCAAGTGATGTTGAACGTGTCATTGATGCGGCACGCGCCGTGGCAATCCCCGCGGACCAGAAGATCCTGCATGTCCTGCCACAGGAATTCATTATCGATAACCAGGAAGGGATCAAGGAGCCGGTAGGCATGGCCGGGGTGCGACTTGAATCGAAGGTGCATTTGATCAGTGGTGCGGTCAGTGCCGCACAGAACATTATCAAGTGCGTGCGCCGTTGTGGCCTGGAAGTGGATGACATCATTCTTGAACAGATTGCCTCGAGTCATGCGGTGCTGACCGAGGACGAACGTGAACTGGGTGTGTGCCTGGTGGATATCGGCGGTGGTACGACCGACATTGCGGTGTTCACCGAGGGCGCGATCCGGCATACCGCCGTGATCCCGATTGCCGGCGACCAGGTGACAAACGATATTGCCGTCGCGCTGCGTACACCGACGCAGTATGCCGAAGAGATCAAGATCAAGTATGCCTGCGCCTTGCGCCAGCTTGCCGGGGCCGAGGAAACCATCGAGGTACCGAGCGTCGGGGAACGCCCGCCGCGTCGCCTGACCCGGCAGACGCTCGCCGAGGTCGTCGAGCCGCG
>JASFJH010000113.1:0-6635 GCA_050122215.1 Granulosicoccaceae bacterium
GTGGTGTATTTCCGCGTAATCGAGCCGGACAAGGCCATTATCCAGGTCGAGGACTTCTACATGGCCACCAGCCAGCTGGCGCAGACCACGCTGCGCTCCGTGCTCGGCCAGCACGAACTCGATGAAATGCTCGCCGAGCGTGAACGCCTGAATACGGATATCCAGGCTATTCTTGATGCCCAGACCGATGCCTGGGGTATCAAGGTCAGCAACGTCGAGATCAAACACGTTGACCTCGATGAAAGCATGGTACGCGCGATTGCCAAGCAGGCCGAGGCTGAACGTGTGCGGCGCGCCAAGGTCATCCATGCCGAAGGGGAAATGCAGGCTTCGGAAAAGCTCCTTGAGGCCGCGAAGAAGCTCTCCCAGCAATCGCAAGCCATACAACTGCGTTACCTGCAGACCCTGACCGAGATCGCCAATGAACGTTCGAACACCATCGTCTTCCCGCTGCCGATGGACCTGATCGAAACACTGATCGAGAAAAAGAAACAAACCTGATGAGGTTCAGGATTTAAACTCGTCACTCCAGTTCCATACCCGTTGCGGCGTCCGGTTCGATAACGGCAACCATTCTACCGTGCATTCGGGCAGGGTAAGGATCGCGCAGCTATGGTTGAAGCGGGTACTGCCGGGATTGATCACCAGCGTATCACCAAGCTGCTCCGCAAATAGCTGGTGCGTGTGGCCGACAATCAATACATCGTGCCCGAAGCCCTGCAATTGCCCGGCCCAGGCCTGCCAGAGTTCGGGCAATAACTCACCCTGCTGGTCAAGCAAACGGATGCCGTCGATGCAGGAGTCCGGCGGGCTGGCATGCACCATGTACAGCCTGACGCCTTCAACGGTCATCTCGATGACCGCAGGCAAGCCGCGCAAATACTGCACCGTCGGGTGGTCTGGCGCATCGGTCGTATCCTCGAGATACCACAGATCATGGTTACCCGTGATTGACCGGCAAGCATGCTCGCGCAACAGCGCGACGGTCGCATCCAGATCATTACCGTACCCGGCTATATCACCCGCACAAAGAATGTGCTGCACCGCGTTTTGCCGGAACAGTGCCAGCGCCTCCTCCACCGGCGCGGGGAAGGCATGTACGTCGCTGAGTAGACCGATTTTTCTCGACATTCAAGCTATCCTGCTTATTCATGTGGCTACTTTAACAATGGATGATCTTTGGGCAGTTGCTTTGCGATCCAGATCGCAAGGCGGTGCCGCATCGCCTTTTGTGAAACCTGCTCGGCCGGCAAGGGCTGGATTATCTTGTCATGCACCAGCAACCGGTAAATATATTCAATCTTCTCGTTCGCCGAGTCCGTCGGTTCGAATTTCACGACACCCCGTTCTTCGCCGTACTTGACACCGGCGGCGATCGCCGCTTTCACCAGTTCATTTTCATGTTTGAGTTTTTTCATAACTGACCTGACCCTTGTCTGGAGATTTTTGACGTAGTCCGCCATCTTTTCACGCAAGGCCGAGCCCGGCAAACGACCAGGGCTGCGGCCATGTTTCCCCGTAGATGATCGAGCCGGGAGACCGCGGAAATAGAACAGACCACCACAGGATGCGAAACAGGAATACCTGCCAGCTCACTGCTGGCGCAACCGGATGCTTGCCGGCACCTTAGCGCAGTTTGACCACGCTGCCATCTTCCACATCTTCCGCGGGGTGATCGATGACCCGTTCACCCTCACTCAGACCACTGAGGATTTGTGCGATCAGGCCTGTGCGCTGTCCCACCTGCACGTCACGCAAGCGGGCATGCTTGCCATCGACAGCGAATACGGCCCAGCCACCATTGGCACGGAACAGGCTGCTGGCCGGGACTTGCAGAACATTGTCATGCTGCCACAGCACAAAACTGGCCTCGACGCGATAACCATCGCCAAGTCGTTGCCACAATTCAGACGGCGAGGTGAAATCGACAATGACCAGGACGCGTTGTTCCTCGACGCCTAGTGCCGAGATCTTGGTAAAGCCCACCGGCTCGATACCGCGCACGACACCTTCGAGTGCCTCCTCGCCGCCCCAGCGTTCAAACAACACCGGCATACCCGGTTTAATCTTCACGGCATCGGCAGACAGCACATCGACTTCGACTTCCAGTCGCGACGTGTCGCCCACTTCGAGTAACGGTTCTCCGGTGCGGACCGGGCCTTCACATTCATGTGGCACTTTGAGTATCTTGCCGCTGATCGGCGCGCGTACCGCAACCCGCTCGGGCGGCTCCCCGGTCTGCGTCGCTGCTGAATACTGCAACACGCTACGGGCGGCCTCCAGTTCATACTGCGCTACCTCGATCCTGAAATTGGCCGAGCGCCTGGCCGCACTGGCAGTTTGCGCAGCAGTTTGCGCCTGGTCAAAGGCATCACGGGAGATCAGGCCTTGGTCAGCAAGAGGGCGCAAACGGCTCAGTTCCTTTATAGCGAGATCGGCAGCGGCATCTGTCGCGCGAGCCTCTTCACGTGCGGCACGCAGCGCCGATTCTGCTGCCGCGACGCGCGCCTGTGCCTCGGCGCGGCTACGCGGATCGAGTACCTGTGACTCAAGAGGCGAGATGTACATGAGCACCTGGTCCTGTTGAATATCATCACCAACATCAAGTTGAATACGACATGCCATGCCATCAACCGGTGCTGCGATCACATATCGATCAATGACACGGGTACGCCCCTCCTCCTCGATGGTTACGGTCATGGGCGCACGCATTACCCCGACAACCTCGACCAACAGCGGTCGTGGCCAAAAGCCCCAGGCCAGCAATGCAGCGAGAACAATCGCCGCGATCACAATGACGGGGTGTTTACGCAGTGGATTGCGCATAGTTATTATTCCTTGGTCTTCAGTACAGCTACCATATCGAGATGAGCGAGGTTTCGCCAGATCATGAGGCCGGAAATCAGTGATGATATGATCACGACCAGTGCAGCAAAGGCATAGACATTCATGCCCAGCACGAGCGGGATGCGGTACAGATCTGTATCAAACCGGAACGCCAGGTAGGCGCACAGCCCGTAGCCGATCAACATGCCAAGCGGGATCGCAACGATAGTCAGCAGGGCCTGTTCGCCAAGCAGGATGTAAGCGACCTCGCCACGCGAAAAACCCAGCACACGCAGGCTGGCCAGTTCACGGTTACGTTCGGACAGGGCAATACGCATGCTGTTGTAGACAACACCAAACGAAATACTCGCGCCCAGCAGGGTGGAAATAAACGTGAAAAACAACACGGTTTCTGCGAGCGTAGCGTAGAAGGCGCGGATGGCCGAAGTCTGTTCAACCACTCCCACGACTCGCGGCATGTTTTTCAACTCGGCATACACCTGCCGCTGGTACTTTTCATCCACACGCAAATACGCACCGGAGATTGCATCGCCTTCCTTCAACAAGCGATTCAGGGCAGTACGTTGCATGTAGGCATTCACGCCAAGGTATTGCTTTGTCGTTCCGACGACCGGCACCTGCACCGTTGGTCGATTGCCTTCAAGCACCTCGATAGTCAACATATCACCCGGCTGGATATGTAAGAGCTCTGCCAGGTAATCGGTTAGCACTATCCCCTGTTCCGGCAGTTCAATAACATTCAATTTGGTATCCAGCAGGCGGACCAGCTGGCCATCTGGCTCCACTCCTTCAACTGCCGTGCGATATTCACGATGTTGATAACGCAAACGTGACGGTACGGTACGAAAACCTTCCGCCTGCTCCACTCCCTGCACACTGCGCAGCGAATACAGAGCACGCTTTGAAGTCGGCTCGGTGAAGTTCGCCAACAGGTCATTGCGCTGACTCAGGCCGTATTGCACGTCCACCATGTAGTCAATCGCGTCTTCCTGGAAGCCACTAATCATTATTATCCCGCAAGCCATGGCAATACCCAGTATGGTCAGCAATGACTTGAAGGGCCGCCGCTCAATATGCCGTAAGATCATTCGCGTTGGCTGGGAAAACCAGCGTTGCAGGCCGAGCCGTTCAACAATGGTTGCATGATAGATCGCGGGTGGCTCCGGGCGCATCGCCTCTGCCGGCGGCAGGCGTGCTGCATTGCGTACCGCGTGTATAGTGCCCAGCACCGCGACCAGCATGCTGATCACCGCGGCCGCAATGATAACTTGTGGTTTCAGCACATAGAACATGAATGGCAGGCTGTATAAATCCATATAGATGTTGCTCATGCCCTTGCCCATCCAGATGCCTGCAGCAATACCGCCGATCACACCAATCGCGACGATCAACAAAACCAGCTTGACGTAATGCAGGCCAATGGCGATGTTGCTGTAACCAAACGCCTTCAGTGCGGCGATCTGTTCACGCTCCAGAGTGATGAGACGGCTGATCACAACATTCAATATAAAGGCGGCCACGCCAAAAAAGATCACCGGAAAGACCGTGGCGATAGTACGTTGCTGTTTGAGTTCTTCGCTCAGGAAACGGTTCGAGAGCTGATCCTTGCGCGCATAGGCACCCTGCCCGCCATACGGCTTCAACAGATCATCAAGGCGGTCGATCACCTCTTCTGGCCTGCTACCTTTGCTCAGGGTCATCGTAACGTTGTTGAATGCGCCGTCCATATCATAGGCGGTCGCCAATGGTCGGCGCGCCATCCACATCACACCGTAACGGGCATAATCAGGGAACACAGCGCCGGGGGCGATCTGGTAGATGTATTCAGGTGACAATGCCAGGCCGACAATCGTCAGTGTCTTGCGCCGGCCATTGATCGTGGCGCGCAGCGTATCACCGGCCCGCAGATCATGTGCATGGGCAAACTCCTCGCTGAGCAACACCTCGTTGTCACGACCGGCTTCAAACAACCGACCTTCGCGCAGGTAGACCTGGTTGAGCAGCCCGCGGCTGTTGTCCGGCAGTGATAAAAGGTGGCCACTTACCGGATCAGTGAATCCCTCGATGTCGATATTCACATAGGCAACCACGCGCGTCTCCACCTTGTCGACACCGGGAATGGTCTCGATCCGTTTGACAAGTGACAACGGAGCCCGCTTCAGTGAAGCAAAGACATGGGCGAAATGATGCGAGCGATAATAGTTCTCGCGGGTTTCAAACAGCGAATCGAGTACGCTCAGCGACATGATGAAGACACCGACACCACCGACGATCACCATCGCGATCGCCAGCGCCTGTATTCGCATGCCCCATAATTCCCGCCAGAGCTTCTTATCGATCGCCCTCATAGCCGGGTTCACCAACTCAGCTCGGCCGGGCTGACTTTTCTCGTGTTTACAGACACCTCACTGATGCGGCCATCCGCAAGATGCACGACGCGATCCGCCATCTGTGCTATGCCGGCATTATGCGTGATCACCGCTGTAGTGGTCCCCAGCTGCTGATTGACCCGTTGCAGTGCCTCAAGTACCTTGATGCCGGTTTGTGAATCGAGTGCACCGGTCGGCTCGTCACAGAGCAGGACATCCGGCTGCTTGGCGATAGCGCGGGCAATTGCCACACGCTGTTGCTCACCGCCGGAGAGCTGGGCGGGAAAATGATCCAGGCGATCACCCAGCCCGACCAGCCCCAATGCCTCCTCCGGCGCCATGGGTTCACGCGCGATCTCGGTCACGACCGCAACATTCTCGCGCGCCGTCAGGCTCGGGATCAGGTTATAGAACTGGAAAACGAAACCAACATGGTAGCGACGATACCGGGTCAGCTCATAATCGGAGGCCCGGGTCAGATCACGGTCGCCATAATACACATGCCCTTCCGTCGGGGTATCCAGACCACCGAGGATATTCAACAAGGTCGACTTGCCACTGCCCGAAGCACCCAGCAGTACCATGAACTCGCCCTTGTACATGTCGAGATCGACGCCGCGCAACGCAGGCACCTGCACTTCACCCATGTGGTATATCTTGGTCACGCCATGGACATGAAACACGGTGTCCGGGGGTAGAGGTTCATGTTGTGTGCGTGATTCTTCAGGCATGGTCTATTCCAGCGATGATAAGCCAGTCATGTACTGCGCCTTACTATACGGCTCTGCCTGTCAATGTCATGACATGAAAGTTGGCCGAATCTTCAAAGCGCCCGGATAGTGTCGACGATCCGTTGCCGTAAGCCGGCATCCGGCAGCGCCCCGTAGGCGGCTGCCATGTTTTGCTGTAGATGATCGAGCCGGGAGGTCGCGGGGATCGCACAGGTTACCGCCGGATGTGACACAATAAATTTAAGGAACACCTGCGCCCAGTTAGTACAGTCGATCTCGGCCGCCCAGCCAGGCAAGGGAGTGTTTCCGACATGCTCAAACAGGCCACCCCGCCGGAATGGCCGGTTGATGATCACGGCAATGCCCTTGTCCGCTGCCAGAGGCAACAAATATTCCTCGGCCTCGCGGTCCAGCACGTTGTAGGTGAATTGCACAAAATCCAGCGGCTGACTGCGCATGATCCCGGCAAGTCGTTCGTGACGGCGACCGTGCGAGGTGGTCACTCCGACATAGCGGATCTTGCCTTCGGCCTTCATCGCCTGCAGCCGTGGCAGATGAGTTTGCCAGTCCAGCAGGTTGTGCACCTGCATCAGGTCAAAGCGCGGCACACCCCACAGTGCACGTGACTGCTCCATTTGCAGCAGGCCCTCGCGCTGGCCACGGATCCATACCTTGGTCGCGGCAAACA
>JASFJH010000114.1:0-6628 GCA_050122215.1 Granulosicoccaceae bacterium
CTTCGTCGGTGGTACCGGTACCGGCAAGTCGACCTCGCTGGCGGCGATGATCGGTTATCGTAACCAGAATTCGACCGGGCATATTATCAGCATCGAAGACCCTATCGAATATATTCACCAGCACAACGGCTGCATCATCACGCAGCGCGAAGTCGGTCTGGATACCGAGAGTTTCGAGGTTGCGCTGAAGAACACGCTGCGCCAGGCGCCGGACGTGATCCTGATCGGTGAGATCCGGACCCGCGAGACGATGGAACATGCGGTCACATTCGCCGAAACCGGCCACCTGTGTCTCGCCACGCTGCATGCGAACAACGCCAACCAGGCACTGGATCGCATCATCAACTTCTTCCCTGAAGATCGCCGTGATCAGCTGCTCATGGACCTGTCACTCAACCTGAAGGGTATTGTCGCGCAGCAGTTGATCCCGACCCCGGACGGCAAGGGCCGGCGCGCCGCGATCGAGGTGCTGGTCAACACGCCGCTGGCCGCGGACATTATCCGCAAGGGCGCGATCCACGAGCTCAAGGAACTCATGCGCAAGTCGACCCAGCACGGCATGAAGACCTTCGACCAGGCCCTGTATGACCTGTTCAAGTCCGGCGAGATCACCTACGAAGATGCGATCCACGCCGCCGATTCGGCCAACGAACTGCGCCTCATGATCAAGCTCGGCGACGAGCAGGCGGTTGAGAATATCGAATCAGCGTCTGATAGCCTGACCCTGGTTGAGGATGATGAGGGTAGTGGCGGCATGACACTTAGATAAAGTTTGCAGTTGTCAGTCTTCAGTTGGCAGTATTTTCTGCCAACTGTTCACTGCAGACTGATAACTTTTTTAAAAGACACTGCTGGCCTCGAACACGGGACCATCGACGCACACACGCTTCACTGTAAAACCGCCTTCGGCGTTTCATTCAGCACTTCCTGAACTCGCTGTCGCTCGTTCTGGTCGCACGCCGGGCTTAATTGAATACGGCATATGCGTCGAATACCGGACCGTCAACACATACCCGTTTCATTGCAACGCCGTCTGTTGTTTTGACTTTCACCACGCAACCCGCACAACCGCCGACCGCGCAGGCCATATATTCCTCGAGTGACACCTGGCAGGGCAGAGCATACTCCTGCGCGAGTCTGGCGACCGCCTCGAGCATCGGGTGTGGCCCGCAGCTATAGAGGATGACTTCATTACGGGCGTCGTCGTCGAGCGCATCCAGCCAGGCCCGTGCCAGGTCGGTGACATAACCCTCGAAACAGCCCGCGTAGCCCTGCAGGCTCGCCAGGCGGCAGGCTATGCCCCAGTCTTCGAGCAGCGGCATGCTCGCGATCACACCGTCCGGCATGCCGCTCACGAGGATCTGCGAGGGCCGGGGTGTGAACGGGAACGGCACTTCCGAGCCGAGTATGACGAACGGCCGGTAGTATTCCTGCTGGCGCAGTGCCTCGGCGAGGAACACCATCGGCGGCATGCCCACCCCGCCACCGATGAGCAGTGTGCGCGGCCGGGTGGGTTCTAGGCGAAACGGTGTACCGATGGGCCCCATCAGGCTCAGCGTGTCGCCAGGCTGTTTTTCGCTGAGCAGGCGCGTGCCAAGGCCGACGGCCTTGTACAGCAGGTCGACGCGGCCGCCTTGCGGGTCGGTGCGCATGATCGACAGGGGACGGCGCATCGGTAATTGCGGGTCACACTGGATATGTACGAAGCTGCCCGGCTGTGCCGCCTGTGCGGTTTTCGGCGCCTCAAGGCTGATGATGTGCTGGGCGCCGTCGTAATGCTCGTGCGCGAGCACGCGCGCGTGCTCGACGTGAATCGTATTGCGATGGGGATCAGTCATGGTCGTCAGAATACACGAGCCGGCCGTCGACGAGGGTGTGTTTGACACGGCCCTGCATCTCCCAGCCGATGAACGGCGTGTTATGGCCGCGACTGCGCAGGCCCTCGGCAGTGACGAACCAGTCAGCATCCGGGTCGAAGATACAGATATCGGCGAGCGCGCCGGGCTGCAGGCGACCCGTCGGCAGGCCGAGGATATCGGCCGGGTTGGCCGTGACACAGCGCAGCACGTCTGACAGCGACAGCACGCCCTCGTCAGCAAGCCGCAAGACGAGCGGCAACAGGGTTTCCAGCCCCGAGATACCCGGTTCGGTTTCACCGAACGGCCTGAGTTTGGCGTCGGCCTCATGCGGCTGGTGGTCCGAACAGATCACGTTAATGACACCGCTGGCGAGAGCCCCGCGCAGGCCATCGCGGTCGCGTTCACTGCGCAGCGGCGGGCGCACATGGCACTGACTGTTGAAATCACGCAGGTCGACCTCGGTCAGGTAGAGCTGGTGGATGGCGACATCGGCGCTCACCTGCAGGCCATCATGCCGGGCCCGACCAAGCATATGAACCCCTTTGGCTGTTGAAAGACGACCGAAGTGAGCGTTCACTCCGGCTTCTTCAATCAAGACCAGGTCGCGGGCCACAGAGGCAGTTTCGGCGGCCTCGGGGATGCCCGGCAGGCCAAGCCGGGTACTGACCGGGCCTTCGTGGGCCACACCGGCGTTGGCCAGATCCGGATCCTCGGCGTTGAGGAACACGGGCATGTCATGTGTCGCCGCATACTCGAGGGCGCGGCGCAGCACGAGCGTATTCTTGAACGGCTGCCGAGCATTACTCAGGCCGACCACGCCGGCATGCTTCAATGCCATCATGTCGCTCAGGTGTTCGCCTTCGAGGCCGCGGGTCAGGGCGCCGAGGGCATGCACGCGGGCACGGCCGGCCTTATCGGCCTTGCGCTGGATCAGATCGAGCACGGCCGGTGTATCGAGCACCGGCGACATATCCGGTGGGCAGACCAGCGTGGTTATGCCGCCGCTGACCGCGGCGCGGGTCTCCGAGCTGATCGAGGCCTTGTGTTCAAAACCGGGTTCGCGCAAATTCGCCGCAATATCGACCAGGCCGGGACAGACTATGTAGCCACTCGCATCGAGGGTTTGCTGCGCGTTGAAATTTTCGGGCGTGTTGCCATGCGCGAGCACGCGGCCGTCGGCAATATGCAGATCGGTGATGGCATCGGTGCCATTGGCCGGGTCGATGAGGCGCCCGCCGATGATGCTCAGGCGCGTTATGCTCATGCGCGGTCCTCCGCGTCACTGCCGGCCTGGCTGCCCATGACCAGTGACATGGCGGCCATGCGCACGGCAATGCCGTTCGTCACCTGTTCAAGGATCACCGAGTGTGGGCCGTCAGCGACACTCGAATCCATTTCCACGCCGCGGTTGATCGGGCCCGGGTGCATGACCATGACATCGGGCTGCGCCAGCGCCAGGCGTTCTTCGCTCAGGCCAAACAGGCGGAAGTATTCGTGTTCACTCGGGATAAACGCGCCGCGCATGCGCTCGCGTTGCAGGCGCAGCATGATGATGACATCGACATCGCGGATGCCTTCATCAAGGTTTGTGTACGGGTGCACGCCCAGTTGCTCGATGCCGGCCGGCAGCAGGGTGCGCGGTGCGACGACGCGCACCTCCTGTACGCCGAGGATGTTCAGCGCATGGATCTGCGAGCGGGCGACGCGCGAGTGCTGGATGTCACCGACGATCGCGACGCGCAGCGAGGAAAAGTCGGGCTTGTGGCGGCGGATGGTGAACATGTCGAGCATGGCCTGGGTCGGGTGGGCATGACTGCCGTCACCGGCGTTGAGCACCCTGATATGCGGGGCGACATTGCGCGCGATGAATTCGGCCGCACCACTCGTGTTGTGGCGTACGACGAACATCTCCACATCCATTGCCTCGAGGTTGCGCAGCATGTCGAGCAGGGTCTCGCCCTTGCTCGTACTCGAGGCGGTGATGTTGATGTTGAGCACGTCCGCCGACAGGCGCTTGGCGGCGAGCTCAAAGGTGGTGCGGGTGCGCGTGCTCGGTTCGAAAAACAGGTTGGCGATGGTGCGGCCACGCAGCAGCGGGACTTTTTTCACGCTTTTTTCCGAGACACCGGCGAATGATTCGGCGGTATCGAGGATCTCGGTGAGGATCTCGCGGCTCAAGCCTTCAATGGCAATAAAATGACGAAGGCGGCCGTGACTGTCGATCTGGATCGTGCGCGGCTTTTTGCTGGGTGCTGGCGATAACTGGGCGCTTGGGTCTGTCATCGAGACGGGATTATCGCAGATTTTTTTATGGCCTGCCTCACTTATTGACCACTAATTGTTAACGATAATGGCGCCGGGCCATTGAGTTTGACGTTTTGTCCGGCGGGCAGGTCGAGATGCATGCCGGTCACGGCGGCCTCAATGGGCAATTCGCGGCCATCGCGTTCGACCAGCACGGCCAGGATGATCGAGGCCGGTCTGCCGTAGTCAAAGATCTCGTTCATCGCGGCACGGATGGTGCGGCCGGATTGCAGCACATCATCGACCAGCACAATGTGACGATCCTCAATCGGGAAGGGCAGATCCGAAGGTTTGACCCGGGGGTGCATGCCGATGCGCGAAAAGTCATCGCGGTAGAAGGAAATGTCGAGCGTACCAAGCGGTTCATCGATACCGAGTTGCCGGTGCAGGTGCTCGGCGATCCAGGCACCGCCGGTGTGTATGCCGATGACGAGCGGCTCGGTGATCTGACGTTCAGCCAGTAGCTGTTGCAGACGTTCGCCCATCCCGGACAGGCACTGCATGACGTCTTGTACATCCGCGTTCATTGTGAAAATCCCTGTTGCTGCATCCAGTCCTGCAGAATAATACAGGCTGCATCGGCGTCGATCCCGGTTTTTTTACCGGTGAGGCGACTGGCCTCATCCGAGCTGAGGCGTTCATCGACAAGATACACGGGTAAATGAAAGCGTCCCTCGAGTTGGCGGGCAAAGCGCCGCACGCGATGCGTGAGCGGTTGCTCGGTGCCGTCCATGTGCAAGGGCAGACCGACCACGAGTGCCTCGGCCTGCCACTCCTTGATGAGTTTGCCGATGGCAACGAAGTCCTGCGCGCCATCGCGCGTCGCCAGCGTGGTCAGTGGCCGTGCCGTGCCGGCGAGGGTCTGGCCAATGGCGACGCCGGTACGGCGTTCACCAAAATCAAAACCTAGCAGGATCTGCGGGGTCGTCATGCGGGGGCAGGGTCACGCTTCTCAGGCGTGACCGACGTCATCCGAAAGCGTGTTCAGATCGATACCGAGGTTGGCAGCTGCCGCCTGCCAGCGACGCTCTATCGGCGTGTCGAAAATGATCGCGGTATCGGCAGGCACGCTGAGCCAGGCATTTTCGGCCATTTCCTGTTCAAGCTGTCCCGGGCCCCAACCGGCATAACCGAGTGCGACGAGGGCGCGTTCCGGGCCCTGGCCGTCATTCATGGCCATGAGGATATCGCGCGAGGTGGTGATGCCGATCTGTTCGGTGACCGGCAGCATCGCGTCCCACTGCCCGGGCGGTTCGTGCAGGACGAAGCCGCGTTCGGGCTGCACCGGGCCGCCCAGGTAGATCTCACGCCCTGCGGTGTGCGGGTTGTGCTGCGCGATCTGCATGTGCTCGAGCACATCGCCGAGCGCGATATCCAGCGGCCGGTTGATGACGATACCCATCGCGCCCTGCTCGTTGTGTTCACAGATATAGGTGACCGAGTGATAGAAGTTCGGATCCTCGAGCATCGGCATCGCGATCAGGAAATGATTGGTCAGAGATTGTGTGTCTGCCATGGCTAAAGTATCGATCACGCCCGCAGGCTGTGCAAGGTCGACACGGCTTAGCGCGAGCCGAAGCTGGCGCCGTCGTGGAAAATCCAGGTGCGCGTAATGTGCAGCACATCAGCCTCGGCGCGGATGTTGTCCGGCAGCGGCGCGAACGGCGAGGCCAGCCGGACGATGCGGCGGGCTGCATCATCGAGCAGTTTATAACCGGAGCTGCGGTCGAGGCTGATCGAGGCGACGCTGCCGTCGGCCCGGATTGCCACGGTCATGGTCAGGTCGCCGGTCAGCTTGCGCTGGCGTGCCGCTTCCGGATAGTTGAGCCGGCCGATGCGCTCCACCTTCTGCCGCCAGGCCTCCTGGTAAGCGGCGTACTTGTATTCCTGCGCGCTGGCAGTGATGTACTTGTGGCGTTTGCGTTTCGCGTAGCTCTGCTGTTTCTGTTGCAACTCGGCGCTGGCGCTGGCGATCTGCAATGACTGCGCAATCAGCTCATTGGCCGTCGGTGCAGGTGTCGGCGCTGTTTTGCGCTGTTGCTGGGCCAGCTGTTGTTTGGACTGCGCCGCGGTCAGGGCCTTCTTTGTGGTGGTAGCCGGGCTGCCGCCCTGCTGTACCTGCACGCGGGTCTCGGGGGCGTTACCGGTCAGGTTATCCGGACGCATGATGTCCTTCGCCTGCGGCGCCTGCGGTTTGAGCTTTTGCTGTTGCGGATCGCCACTGCCTTGCTGGCTGGCCTGGGCGAGGTAGTCGGGATCCTCCGGCGCCTTGTCAGTCTTGTTTTGTACCAGCGTGATCTCGAAACGTTGCGGCGGGTTTTTCAGTTTGCCCTTCAGGCTCGTGAAGGTGATACCGAGGATGATCACCGCATGGATGACGACGGCGACAAACAGCGTCAGGCCGAGCCGGTCGTTCGGGGTGATTCGGGGTTGAGTATTGATGGTTGTCACGGTGTTGGTTGCGC
>JASFJH010000115.1:0-6626 GCA_050122215.1 Granulosicoccaceae bacterium
CGGCAGCGCCATCAATGGACAGGCCTATACCCTGATCGTGCGCGGTGATGAGGCTGCCCATGCCGTCGTACGTCAGGTATTGCAAAAACTCGATGGCAAACTGCATAACCTGCGGGTCAGTGTACGCTTCACCGCGCCGGGCGTGAACCACAACGAATCCTCGGGCGCACGGCTCAGGCTGCATACACGTGATGATGACGCCCAGTTCCATGCCGACATCGGCAAAACCCCGCCGGACGCCAGTACAACACTCCGCGCCGGGGACAAAAACAGCTCGGCGCGTATCGCTGGCAAAGACACCTATCACTCGGACAGTGACGACAGTGACTATCATCTGCGTGTGCTTGAAGGCCGCGCCGCATTTGTGCAGACCGGCACCGCTATCCCCTACGGCACGCAAACCACTTACCCGGGCGGCAGCCGGCAAAATTCGGTACAATTGCATGACGTGCGCAGCGGATTTTACGTGCGGCCGCGTCTGAACGGTGAGCAGGTGCTACTGGATATATTGCCCCACCAGCAACAACCCGCTGGCCGTGGTCGCATCGATACGCAACACGTGCGTACCACGGTCAGTGGAAAACTCGGGCAATGGATAGCACTTGGCGGCGCATCAACATCCCGGCAACGCAACAGTAACCAGGCGCTTTACACTCGCACAGACACGCAAAACAAGAACACATCGATATACGTCAGGGTAGAAATCATTCAATGAGCAGTTCTTCAATCCTCGTCACCGGCGGTGCCGGCTATATTGGCAGCCATGTGGTGAAGAAACTCGTCCGGGCCGGCCACAATGTGGTTGTGCTCGACAACCTCAGCACCGGTTTTCGCCAGGCCGTCATTGATGCAGAACTTGTTGTGGGTGATAGCGGTGATCAGGCACTGGTGAAACAACTGCTCACCGAGCACAATATTACTGCTGTCATGCATTTCGCCGCGCATACCATCGTCTCGGAATCGGTCAGCAAGCCGCTGAAGTATTACGCCAATAACACCTGCAATACGCGCAACCTGCTCGAGTGTTGCCAACAACAGGGCGTCAGGCATTTTATCTTTTCATCCACGGCTGCCGTTTACGGTATCCCGGAAGACGGCCGCTGCAGCGAGGACAGTCCGACTGCGCCCATCAATCCCTACGGCAGTTCCAAATTGATGTCGGAATGGATGCTGCGCGATGTTTGTCATGCCAGCAACATGCGCCATGTCACCCTGCGCTACTTTAACGTCGCCGGCTCCGATCCCGAACTGGAAATCGGCCAGTCCACTCACAATGCAACCTTGTTAATCAAGGTCGCCGCGGAAGCTGCCGTGGGCAAACGTGAACATGTTGCCATATTTGGCACCGACTACCCGACACCTGATGGCACCGGCATCCGTGATTATATTCATGTTGAAGATATTGCCGAGGCCCATATCAAGGCGCTTGCTTACCTGGAAAACGGAGGCGAATCCGCCACCCTGAACTGCGGTTATGGCCATGGTTACAGCGTCAGGGAAGTACTTGATACCGTCAACCGGGTGCATGGCACGCCCATCAAGGTCATCGAGCAGGACCGCCGCGCCGGCGATCCACCCATGCTGATTACTGAAACCGGGAAAATCGGCCAGGTGCTGGGCTGGCAGCCCGCACACGATGACCTCGAGTTTATCGTGCGTACCTCGATTGACTGGGAAAAAAAACTCCAGACACGGCAATGATGATGTAGTGCTGGCGCGCTACGGCGAATCAAACCAGCTTACTTGCTGGCCAGCGCTCTCAATTCATCGACATGCCGGCCGATGGTTGCAATCTCCTCTTCAGTCAGGAGATCCCCTTTATGAACAACCTTAGCGAAGATATCTTCAATATTGCGGGTGATATGGCCTACCTCGGGGTGACCAAACATTAAAGCGGAGCCTGCCAGGCGATGGCAGGTATTGCTCAGTGCGGCAGCCTGCGTATCATCCCAGTCAACGAGCAGTTCGTCCCAGAGCGATGCAATATCATTAAGCGCCACAGGCAGTGACGCGGTATAGGCTTCATTGATTGCCTTGAGCTTTTTCTCGTATTCAGATCCTGGCATAAACCATTTCCGTATTCGTGATTTTTCAATGGGAAACCATGAATACCCAGTATAGACACATTACCCATGAAACCGCATAATCAGGTATCTGTTTCCGATTCACAATAATATTATCTCGCAGTTAATTCCGTGTTGTCACTTAACCCCCAGCAACGTGCCGCCGTGCAGGCCGTTGACGTCCCCATTCTTGTGCTGGCCGGTGCCGGCAGCGGCAAAACCGGTGTCATCACGCAGAAAATTGCCTATCTGATTGAACAGGGCCTGTACGAGGCCAAACACATCGCCGCCGTGACCTTCACCAACAAGGCCGCGCGTGAAATGAAATCGCGCATCAACAAGCGCCTGCCGCGCAACAAAACCCGGGGCCTGAGGATTTCCACCTTTCACACGCTTGGCCTGGATATCCTGCGCCGGGAGCACGAGCATGTCGGGCTGAAGAGTGGCTTCACAATTTATGATGACCAGGACAGTCTGGCGCTGATAAAAGAACTGGTACGTGGGCACGGCAAACAGGCCGATGAGGCCAGCCAGCGGGTCGTCTACCAGATTTCGCGCTGGAAGGCCGGCTTCGTGACGGCGGAACAGGCGCTCAAGCAGGCAGAAGATGAATTCAGCCATCATGCCGCGCGCCTGTATGTGGCCTATGACGAGAGCCTGCGTACATACAATGCGGTCGATTTCGACGACCTGATTATGTTGCCGATCCTGCTGTTACGTGAAAACGGGCAGATCCGGACCCGCTGGCAACAGCGGATCCGCTACCTGCTGGTCGATGAGTACCAGGACACGAATACGAGCCAGTACGAGCTGGTCAAATTGATTGTCGGGGAACGCCATGGCCTGACCGTGGTCGGCGACGATGATCAGTCGATTTATGCGTGGCGTGGTGCACAACCGGAAAATCTCGCCATGCTGAAGCAGGATTTCCCGTCGCTGCAGGTCGTCAAGCTCGAGCAGAACTACCGCTCGATGGGCAACATCCTCAAGGCCGCGAACACACTGATTGCGAACAATCCGCACGTCTTTGAAAAGCGCCTGTGGAGTGAAATGGGCCCCGGCGAGATGATCAGGGTCATCAGCGCCAACAACGAAAATGACGAGGCGGAGAAAGTCGTGAACCGCCTGTTGCATCACAAGTTTATGAACCGCACCGAGTTTGGCGACTATGCGATCCTGTATCGCGGCAACCACCAGTCGCGCCTGTTTGAACGCGCCCTGCGCGAATACCGTGTCCCCTATTTCCTCAGCGGTGGCCTGTCTTTCTTCTCTTATAGCGAGATCAAGGACATGATGGCCTACCTGCGGCTACTGGCTAATCCGGACGACGACAATGCCTTCCTGCGCATTGTGAATACACCGCGCCGCGAGATTGGCCCGGGCACGATGCAGAAGCTGGCCGAATTCGCCGCACCGCGATCACTCGGGCTGTTTGCCGCCTGCTTTGAAGATGATCTGCAGGAACAGTTGGGTAACCGCGCGGCAAGTCGTTTGACCGGGTTCAGCCGCATGATCACCGAGTTTGCGGATCGCGCCGAACGCGAAAACCCGATCCAGGTGATTCGTGAGCTGGTCAGTGAAATCAACTATTTCATGTGGCTCGAAGACAGCAGTGCCGATGACAAGGCCGCGGAACGACGCCGCGATAACGTCCTCGAGCTGATTGACTGGCTCGAGCGCACCTACAAGGACATGGGGAAAACCGTCTCGCTGGCAGACCTGCTCAACCGCCTCACCCTGCTGGACATTCTCGACCGTCAGGATGAAGAAACCGATCGCGACCGGGTCAGCCTGATGACCCTGCACGCCTCGAAGGGCCTCGAATTTCCCCACGTGTTCCTGGTCGGCATAGAAGAAAACCTGCTACCACATCGCACCAGTATCGAGGAGGACAATATCGAGGAGGAACGCCGCCTCGCCTATGTCGGCATCACGCGCGCCCAGAAAACTCTGACGCTGACCCACGCCAAGCGCCGCACCCGTTACGGTGAAACCGAGCAATGCGATCCGAGCCGCTTTATAGACGAATTACCTGCAGATTTACTGGAACGCCAGGGCCAGGAACAGAACAAAGAGAATCCGCGCGAAACCGGCCAGGCCACGCTGGCCGGCCTGCGCGATATGCTGCAGAAGAACTGAAAATCAGTGTGAAACTCTAAATAACTTGTTCAGGTAAATTGATAGCCTTTCGGTACCACCACGATTCCGCTATCCGTCACGGTGAAACGCTCCCTGTCACTCTCATAATCATAGCCTATGGTTGTATTCGCCGGGATTTCAACATGCTTGTCGACGATACAGTGGCGTAGCTGTGAGCCATTTCCGACTTTCACACCCGAAAATAGAATACTGTCTTCTACGAAGGTCTCGTCGCCAACAAACACATTCTGCGACAGGATCGAGTGTTGCACGCTGCCGCCGGCAATAACTACACCACCTGACATAATCGAGTTTATCGATATCCCTTCATTTCCCGATTCACCGGGTACCGTTCTCGCAGGTGGGTTTTGTCCCTGGTTGGTGCGGATTTGCCAATCCTCCTGATAAAGATTGAGAGGAGGCACTGGTTTTAACAAGTCCATGTTTGCTTCATAAAACGCATCGATAGTCCCGACATCACGCCAGTACTTGTCCTGTTCTACCCTGCCCGTAGCGCCACCGAACAGGTAGGCATAAACTGTCTGAGTTGAAATCAGCCTGGGCAGTATGTCATGACCAAAATCATGTGTAGAGGTTTCGAGTTCATGATCTTCTTTCAATGTCTGCAACAATAATTCTATATCAAAGACATAGATACCCATGGAAACGAGTGTGCTGTCCTTGTTAGCCGCCATGGGCGTCGGAGATGCCGGCTTCTCGGTGAAGCCCCTGACCTGCATATCGCCATCGGTCGAGATGACCCCGAAGGCGGAGGCTTCGGAAAGCGGCACTTCCATGCAGGCGATGGTAAGCGCCGCATTATTGCCCTTGTGAAATTCGACCATACTCGCATAGTCCATACGGTATATGTGGTCACCCGAAAGCACCACAACATATTTTGCCCCGCTACGCTCGAGCAAATACATGTTCTGATGGATTGCATCAGCGGTCCCCTGGTACCAGTCATCACCCGTACGCATTTGCGGCGGTATGGTCGTAATGTATTCACCCAGTTCGGGGTTGAATATCGACCAGCCATCACGCAGATGTTTTTGCAGGGAATGTGATTTGTACTGGGTCAGCACAAGTACGCGCCGCAACCCGGAGTGCAGGCAATTCGCGAGCGTAAAATCAATAATCCGGTATTTACCACCAAATGGTACGGCCGGCTTCGAGCGGTCATTGGTGAGTGGCTTCAGGCGGGAGCCTACCCCTCCTGCCAGGATTACACCGATTGTATCGTCCAGGTTCATTTTATTTCCGTGCAAATGTCGATATGTTTTGTCTTTAACTTAATCAAGTTGCATGCCAATTTAAAACGAACCATTTTCAAGCGGTTACAACCATCGTGTGCGCTATTATTGTGCATAAGGGTTTTTATCGGTTATTTTCGGCTGTTAATTGCACCCATGCCGTGCAAAGGCAGCACAGTCTTCGGTCGTATTCAGATTTATGAACTGTGAGGGTTTGTCGAACTTCACCACACTGTGGCGCCGGGTAGCCAACCACTCGCGGACAGCCCGCCCCCCCGAAAGCAGCCATTCCCTGAGCACGGGCGCCAGTTCCTTGCGTAGCAACATAATCAATTGCTGATCGCGTTCACCATCATGCACATAGGCAATCTCGGCCTCTTCGGCCTTGAGTGTCGTCAACAAGGCCGGCAACAGGTTTTCGGGCAAACAAGGGGTGTCACAGGGAATGACCAGCACGTATTCTGTCGACGCCTGCTCCAGACCGGCCAGAATACCCGCCAACGGTCCCGCATAGGCTTCCCCGATCTGCGGGTCATCTCTGATGACAGCATCTGCCAGAGCTTTGTAGGTATCGTGGTTACGATTGGCGCTCACCAGCACGGTTTCCACATAAGGGCGGACCCGTTCGATGACATAGCTGATAAGCGGGCGGCCCGCTATGTCGACAAGGCCCTTGTCCTGTCCCTGCATACGACGCCCGCGACCACCGGCCAGCACGATTGCCGTTACCGGCTTTGCTCTGCCGTGATAAGTCTGACTCACCCGAGAAGACCGTGAAATGGCAGGAAGTTAACCGGCTCTCCGCGAGTTATAGTTGTATTTTCACGTATTTCCACCAGTCCGTGCGCCCAGGAAACTGATGTGAGTACACCACTGCCCTGGTGTTTGTAGGGTACGACGCAAACACCGGTGTCGTCTGTCTGAAACTGGACGCGAATAAACTCGCGACGCGGGCCTTTTTTTGACCAGTCAAAGCCGGCAGGTATCGTTACTGCTTGCGGTAATACATCGTGCATACCCTGGCTGCGCAATATCCATGGCCGGGCAAACAAGCAGTATGTCGCAAATACGGAAACCGGGTTTCCCGGCAAACCGATAAACGGTGTATCACCGATGCGACCATAGGCGAAGGGCTTGCCCGGTTTCATGGCAACGCGCCACATACCGATTT
>JASFJH010000116.1:0-6613 GCA_050122215.1 Granulosicoccaceae bacterium
CATCCAGGAGCATGGCGGCAAACTGTGGACAACATCGAACAACCCGCACGGCACGACTTTCCATTTCACGCTACCTATCATGACAGAAGACGGACAAGACAATGCAACCTGAATACGTGGTCTACATCGTCGACGACGACAACGCCATTCGCGAATCCCTGGCCCTGCTCCTGCGCAGTGAAGGGCTGCGGGCGCAGAGTTTCCCCTCTGCCATCGATTTCCTGGACGCCTACGACGGCAGTCCCGGCTGCCTCGTCGTGGATATCCGGATGCCGAATATGACCGGCCTGGAACTGCAGGAGGTCCTGAACGAGAAAAACATCCGGTTGCCGCTCATCGTCATGACCGGGCATGGCGATGTCAGCGTGGCCGTGCAGGCGATGCGTGCCGGCGCCGTGGATTTTGTCGAAAAGCCGTTCAATACGAGCGAGTTGCTGCAACGGATCCATGAGGTCCTGGCACAACTGAGCACGGCCCAGGACAAAGAAGCGCAGGATGCGAAAACCGCCACGCTGCTCGACTCACTGACCTCGCGCGAGCGCGAGGTCCTGCAACTACTGATCGCGGGCAAGATCAACAAACTCATCGCCGATGAACTGGGGATCAGCACGCGCACCGTCGAGGCCCACCGCGCCAATATCATGCAGAAAATGCAGGCGAAATCGCTCTCCGACCTGATCCGCATGGCCCTGTCAGCCTGATTGCCACGCGCGTCCTTACGCAGTCCCGCGGCCGCTGGCAATACCCTGTCCGGCCGCCAGCCGGACAGAATCCGTATAATTACGGATTTACCGCCACACCGTTTCCTGCCATTAATACACCCTGGTTACCTGGACTCATGTTCATTTTCTATCTCCCACCCTGCCACACCCTGTGGCCTTCCCGCGGCCCCTTATGGGGCCGGTTTTTTCGCCCCCTGACAAAATGCAGGGGCACACGACCAGGCACTCTACGTAGAATTACGAATACTTCGCGCAGCGGTTTTTGACTACGCTCCATAACAGTGCAGTGCCGTACCCGTCGGGGAGAAGGATGGCACGCGACAAAAACAAGATATTGACAAAATCAAGGAGCCACCATGGAACATCGCTGCAGTAAACGCCTACCGCTGAAGGCCAGTGTCGCCATACACCATAATGGATTTCCCGTTGCCATCTGCCCTGCCCATGACATCAGCTACGAGGGCATGTGCGTAACGGCAGGGCCACTGACGTACCGCAAGTACACCCCTCTCAAGGTGGAATTTTCGATCACCGTCAACGGCACCACGCGGCACTTCAGCCAGAATGCGGTGGTGGTACACAGTTCCAGGGGGAAACTGGGGCTCATGTTCCTGCAGGATGACGCCAAGCTGTCACAGACCTTGCTGGCGTTGCAAAACAACGACAGCATGTGGCCGGGCGGCGAACGCGACTGGGCAACAGTCGACTGGGCGGTGACGCCCAACCAGGCCGCCGGGAGGGCATCCTGACACGCCTCAGCTTGCCGGTTTTGCCCAATACAGGTTATATTTACCGTACTTTGGCCGCGGGATTACGCGACGACCGGCTCCCGATAATATTATGGTGACACCCTGTCGGCCGAAGGATGTCACGGACAACAATCGCACGACCGTAATCCGACATTGATAGATCTTTCCCATACCACCCCGGAGATGTTTCGCCAGCTATTGGAGTCGGCCCCCGATGGCATGGTGATCACGAACCATGACGGCCGTATCGTGCTGGTCAACCGCATGGTGGAAACCCTGTTCGGCTACGATCGCACAGAACTGCTCGGCGAACCCGTGGAAATCCTGATCCCCGAGCGTTTCCGGCATGATCATGTCGGCCTGCGCAACGGCTATTTCGCGAAGCCGACCTCCCGCCCGATGGGCAGTGGCATGACCCTGTACGCGCGGCGCAAGGACGGCAGCGAGTTCCCGGCGGAAATCAGCATCAGCCCGATGCAATCAGAGGATGGGGTATTTGTCACGACCGCGGTGCGCGACTTCACCAGGCAAAAACACATCGAGGAGGCCCTCGAACACCATGCCGAAGAGCTGGAACGCTCGAACCAGGAACTCGAGCAGTTCGCCTATGTCGCCTCGCACGACCTGCAGGAACCGCTGCGCACGGTCTCCAGCTACGCGCAGTTACTGGGCAGGCGTTACCGCGACCAGCTCGATGACGACGCCGATGAATTCATCGATTTCATCGTCGATGGCGCGACCCGCATGCAGAACCTGATCAATGACCTGCTGGCCTATTCGCGCGTGCAGCGCCGTGGTAGCGAATTCGCCGAGACCGACTGCAACCAGGTCCTGGAGCAGGTCCTCATCATCCTGCAGCCCGCTATTGAGGAAAGCGGCGCGCTGATCAGCCATGACCCGCTACCCGTGGTTATGGCGGATGCCTCGCAGCTCATACAGTTATTCCAGAACCTCATCGCCAACGCCATCAAGTTTCACGGTGATGCTACCCCCGAGGTGCATATCTCGGCGCAGCCCGGCCCGGATGAGGTCGAGTTCGCCGTGCGCGACAACGGCATCGGCATCGAGCCACAATACGCCGAGCGCATTTTCGAGATCTTCCAGCGCCTGCACAGCCAGCGTGAATACCCGGGTACGGGGATTGGCCTGGCCATCTGCAAGAAGATCGTGGAACGCCACGGCGGTCGGATCCGTGTCGAATCACAAATAGGGCAAGGTTCGGCGTTTCGCTTTACACTACCGACAAACAATACAGGAGCAACGCAGCAGCCATGAGTACGATTAGCAGCAAAGCAGGCATCGACATCCTGTTGGTGGAGGACAACCCCGCCGACGTCAGGCTCACGCGCGAGGCATTGAAAGAAGCCAAGGTCCGCAACAGCCTGTACGTGGTCGAAGACGGCGTGGACGCCATGGAATTCCTGAACCGCCAGGGTGAATACAGCGATGCACCGCGTCCCGATCTGATCCTGCTCGATCTGAACCTGCCGAAGAAGGACGGCCGCGAGGTCCTCGAGGAAATCAAACAGGACAAGGAGTTGCTACGCATCCCCGTGGTCGTGCTGACCACCTCCCGTGCCGATGAAGACATCCTGCGCAGCTACGACCTGCATGCCAACTGTTATGTGACCAAGCCCGTCGACCTCGATCAGTTCATCACGATCGTGAAGAGCATCGAGGATTTCTGGCTGACCATTGTCAAACTCCCCAACGAGTAGCGTTGCTCATCCCAACCACTGCTGCCTGATCTCGAGCAGCATCTCCGCCACCTGCCGGGCGCGCACGGGTTTGTGTGCATGGCCGTGTTGCTCGAAGGCAATGTGATCATCCTCCACTGAGACAAAGCGGATCCCGGCTTCGTCCACATCGTGCCGCAGTTGTGCCAATGCCTCATCGCGGCTTGAGGCGAGTTGTTCCACTGGCGATGCCAGCAGGCCGATAACCTGCAACATGGCCGGCAAGTCGAGGCGCTTGCTATGCGCGGCCATGACGGCCAGTGCTTTCCACAACGAGGTATGGTGATCATGGGGATGCAGGGCTGGTGCTTCCAGTTTGCCGTGCAGCAAAGCGGCGATGCGTTCCAGCCACGAACTCGGGGGTGGCGCCATTTCGAACGCCATCATCGGTTCGTGGGCGAGGTGCACACCCGCCTCATCACCATGTTCGATCTCCGCCAACACGAGCAGTGCCATGCCTTTCGCGACATTAGACGCGGGCAAGGCTTCATCCAGCCGCGCGTCGCCCGCGACATACAGATCAATAAGCAAATCCGCGAGCGGCGGCGTGACCGACCATAGCGCCCGGGCCAGCGGTGTTGTCGGTTCCGGCCCGCGCACTTCCTGCCAATGGGTTTCACACAGATCGACAAGTGCAGTCTGCAGGCTGAGGCGCCGCTCCTCGGGTAGTCGCCCGACCAGACGTTGCGCTTCGGCTTCGATCAGGGAAAGACTTGGCATATCTGTGGCAATCCGGTTCAGCGTAAAGTAATGCTAATAGTAGAGAAAAGTACGAGCCGATCCCATATTTTTCATCGCCGTTGCCGCTATTGCGCCAACCCCTCAATCGCAGCCAGCAGATCCTCGACGATGGCGGCCAGCAGGCGCTGCCCCTTGTCCTCGCTGGCAAGTGTCGGATCGCCCCACACGCCGGCGGGCGAATAACGCGGGTTGGCCGGATCGCTGCGGCTGAAAGGCCCCGCCACGCCCGCGGCGGTCGGTGTCCATGCCCGCGCCTTGTCCAGCGCGACGTGTTGCCGATCAATGGCAAGCAGCATGGAGGTCTCGATCTCGTCGGCGTGCCCACCGCAGGGTTGTTCCTCGATGGCGTCAACGACGCGGCGGTAATGCGGACCGGCATACACATTGACCAGTTGGCAACGGATCGCGGCCGACAACCCGGCAATGGCACCCTGCAAGGGCGCGATGGTACTGATGCCCGTGTTTATGATCAGGACGGCGCGCGCACCCGCGTGCCGGATATCACTCAAGATCTCGTATACAACTCGCTCAAAGGTCTCGCGCGCCAGGCTGACGCTGCCGGGATAGTCGGTGAACGCCGGGTAGTAGCCGTAGCCAAGCGTCGGCCACACCAGCACGTTGGCGCGCTGCACCAGGGCCCCGGCCAGCCATTCGGCCTGCAGGAAATCCGCGTTCATCGGCAAGTGCGGGCCGTGCGCCTTGCATGCGGCACCAACCGGTAACACGGCCACGGCACCGGCCTGCATGCGTTGCTCCAGTTCAGGCCAGCTCAATTGCGCGGCAAAAGCACCCGGCGATCCGCGACTCACGGCGGCATGTCCCCGTAAATCGCCTCGCCCTGCGCATTGAAAAAATACAATTCCCGCGTATCAATGCGCAACGGGATCTGCTCATCGATAACGAGAGACGGGGAACCCTGTATACGCACGATCAGATTCGCTCCACTCGCCTGCGGGACAGCAAAATACAGCAACTGTTCATGCCCGAGTGCCTCCACCGCCGTCAGCGGCAATGCCAGCTGTGCCTCACCGGCAGTGGCGAGGGCGAAGGCCTCCGGACGTAAACCGACATAGACGGCTTGCTCCGCATATGGCCGCAACCGATCGAGACTGACCCTGCCGTCGGCAGGCACCTCCAGCCATTGCCCGGCAAACTCAAGTGCCAGGCCCGACGTACGCTGTTGCAGGCGGCTGGCAAACACGTTCATGCCGGGACTGCCGATGAACCGGGCGACGAAGGTATTGGCCGGGCGTTCATACAACTCCTGCGGGATAGCCACCTGCTGTAACCGGCCGGCGTTCATAACGGCCACGCGTTCGCCCAGCGTCATCGCCTCGACCTGGTCATGGGTGACATACAGGGTGGTGATTTTCAGGCGGCGCTGCAGGGCGGCAATCTCGCTGCGGATCTGCACGCGCAGTTTTGCATCCAGGTTGGACAACGGCTCGTCCATGAGAAACACCCGTGGTTCGCGCACGATGGCGCGGCCCATCGCCACGCGCTGCCGCTGTCCGCCCGATAACTGTTTCGGCATGCGTTCCAACAGTTCGGTCAATTGCAACAACTCCGCTGCCCAGGCAGTGCGCTTTGCCAGTTCGCCCGCGGGCAGCTTCAGCATGCGCAACGGGAACTCGAGGTTACGCCGCACACTCATGTGCGGATACAGGGCATAGTTCTGGAAGACCATGGCGATGTTGCGCTGTTGCGGGCTCACGTTATTCACGACCGCATTATCGATGCGCAGCTCACCACTGCTCACCGTCTCGAGCCCGGCCAGCAACCGTAATGCAGTCGACTTGCCACAGCCGGACGGCCCGACCAGCACCATGAGTTCACCATCGTTGACATGCAGATCGAAATCGACCAGCGCCTCGGTGCCATCAGCAAACGTTTTACATACCTTTTTATACGTAACGTCAGCCATGCCCTATCCTTCTTGCCTCTCCCGTCATGCCGTACAGGCCGGCATCCATGCTGCTACTTGACGTCATGCCGCGCAAGTCGGCATCCACACTGCTACTTGACGTCATGCCGCGCAAGTCGGCATCCACACTGCTACTTGACGTCATGCCGCGCAAGTCGGCATCCACACTGTTACTTGACGTCATGCCGGCGCAGGCCGGCATCCATGCTGTCATAACCCGCGCATTACAGCAGATCATCATATAAATCTCGCCAGTGAGGATTTGTCGCCTCAATGATCTTTATTTTCCATGCCCGCTTCCAGTTCTTGATCGCCTTTTCCCGGCGAATAGCGGATTCCATCGTTTCATGTACTTCATACCAGACCAGTTTGGTCACGCCATACTTGCTGGTAAACCCTTCAACAACGTGCTGCTTATGTTCCCATACGCGCCTGAACAGATTGGACGTTACACCCGTATATAACGTTCCGTTCTGTTTGCTCGCTAACAGGTACACACATGGCAGTCGTTCCATAACAGCCTCCTTGCCATTACACCTGGATTCCGGCCTGCGCCGGAATGACGATATTACAACCCCCGTCACCTTACCTGGATTCCGGCCTGCACCGGTATGACGATATTACAATCGCCGTCACCTCACCCGGATTCCGGCCTGCGCCGGAATGACGATATTACAATCGCCGTCACCTCACCCGGATGCCGGCCTGCGCCGGAATGACAAATAATAAATGGCTCCTTCA
>JASFJH010000117.1:0-6586 GCA_050122215.1 Granulosicoccaceae bacterium
AGGTGCCGACAACAGTTGCACTCACTGTGACAGTTTCCTGCGCGGCCATGACCGAGGCAGAACCAAGCAGACCGGCCGCAAAGATGCCGGCATACAGCATTTTCATTCTCATTTTGGATTGACCCTTCCTAAGATATTATTTAAGCAAACAAATATCGTTTCGAGCACCAAATCCTTTGGTGAATTTGCTTATTATTCCCTGCACACCGAAACCCCACACTGAAACTATAGATTTGATCCTTTGAATGTCAAGTATTTAGGCAGCGAATCACCCCGATCGGGGCCCGCCATGCCCGGCAGGCCCGGGATGGGCCGGCGTTCGCGCATTCCCTCTGCAGGTGATGCCGTGAAGGGTAAGGAACAGTAAATGAAGGACTTACAAGGGCATGATCGATACCGCCATCGGCCATGAATACGTGCCGGGCTGGACATGCCTGGCGAGCTGGAAGCGATAACCGAGTTGTAGTTCGATAGGCACACGCGCCGTGGCCTGGCGTTGCATGATCGCGCCACCTGCGGCGCCCAGCTCGAAATCCCCCTGCAGCCCCTGCACCCTCGTTGAGGTGAAGATATCTGCCATGGCGTCAAACACCAGGACATAGCCATGTTCGCTATTGCTCCTGATCGCCAGGCGGGACGCGTCGGCAACCTCCACATAGCCCCGGTCGATATCAGCCTGGGTAATGGTCAACTGCTGCACTTGCTCGAGTTTCTCGAGTTTGACGTAGGTCTGCACCCTTGCGCTGACAGCGACCCTAGAAGAAGCGTCGCCGGCCGCATACGCGCTGTCCATGCCAATCACAGGTGACAGAGCCAGCAACGCAGCCAGGGCGGCGCAGAGCAGCCTGCGCTGCAGACTGAGACCTTTGGCAATCGTATCAGGTTTGGCATAACCCAGTTCGATCAAGACATCGCCGAGTCTCTTGTTAGAACTGCGTTGCCGCACAATGGCCTCGGCAAGTTGCTCAGAGGTAAGGTGGCCTGCCGCTACGAGCAGGCTACCCAACCGCAGTGGGCCCTCCTTACCGGCATTGCTACCCTGCCGTTCCTGAAAAGCCAGCATCGCGTCGAGCTCGGCCGCGGTGAGCCAACCGTGGCGGATGAAGATCTCTCCGAGTTTTTCGTGGCTCTGTTGTTGCTCCTGCAGTGCCAGGTCCAACTGCTCACGGGTAATGCGCTTCGCGGCGAGCAGGATTTCACCGATATGTTCGCGGGGACCCGCAGCCATCTCGAGAATACTTTCTGTTGAGCCCAGGGCTTTCTGCACGGACAACGCAGCGTGAATATCGTCCGATTGCAGCAGGCCCATGTCACGAAGAATTTCGCCCAGTGGGCGTTGGCTTTTCTTTTGTGCTGCGAGGGCCTGCTGGAGATGGTCGGAAGCGATGAATCCGCTATCCACAAGGATCTGGCCGAGTCGCCGTCTCGTGGCGCTGCGTCGTCGTGCAATGGAGTGTTGGGCGGTACGCATTGAAAACTCCCTTTAGTGCGTTGGACAAATCCAACAGGCCTTTGGAGTATAGGCCAAACCTCGCGGTTGTGCAGGTCGCCAGTGGGTTAGCGCCTCAACTCCTTTCAGCAGTCCAGATAGTACAGAAAGGCTGAGCGTTTTGCCGACTATTGCAGGTCAGAGCCGTGAACGGATCCAGTTGACCAGTGTTCGGCCATCCATTGCCCCGGCCTCGCGGGCGATCTCCTGGCCACCACGAAAGATCGCCAGGGTCGGAATGCTGCGGATGCCGTATTGCGCGGCCAGTGCCTGTTCGGCCTCGGTATTGACCTTGGCCAGGCGCACGTGCGGTTCCAGTTGTGCCGCGGCCTGTTCAAAGACGGGCGCCATCATCTTGCACGGCCCACACCACGGCGCCCAGAAATCGACGACGACGGGCAGGTCACTGCGCGTAATATGCGTGGCAAAACTGGCTGCGCCGAGTTCAACCGGTCGCCCGGCGAACAGCGGTTGCTTGCATTTGCCGCAGTTCGGCGCCTCGGCCAGCCTCGTCGCTGGCACCCGGTTAACGCCCGCACAATGCGGGCACACGATATGCTGACTGTCGGCCATGGCTAGCTGTTGGCCCGCAAGGCCGCGATGCGTTGTTCCAGCGGCGGGTGCGACATAAACAGCTTCTTCATACCTTGGGCCAGACCACCATTAAACCCGAAGGCCGCGAGTTGATCCGGCAGCGGCGCGGCGCCGTGCTGCGTGCGCAGGCGTTCCAGTGCCGCGATCATCTTCTGCCGGCCGGCCAGTTTGGCACCACCGGCATCGGCACGGAATTCACGCTGGCGGCTGAACCACATGACGATCGTCGAGGCGAGTATGCCCAGAACAATCTGCGCGATAAACGCCGTGATAAAAAACGCCGGGCCGTGGCCGCGTTCGACCTTGAATACGACGCGGTCGACGACATGACCAATCACACGCGACAGGAAAATTACGAACGTGTTCACGACGCCCTGGATCAGGGTCAGGGTCACCATGTCACCGTTGGCCACGTGGCTGACCTCGTGGCCGAGCACTGCCTCGGCCTCGTCACGGCTCATGCCCTGCAACAGGCCGCTGCTCACGGCGACCAGTGCCTTGTTGCGACTCGCGCCGGTGGCAAACGCATTGATCTCGGGCGCGTTGTAGATCGCGACCTCCGGCATGCCGATACCGGCCTGCCGGGCCTGGCGCCGTACCGTATCGACCAGCCAGATTTCCTCGGCGGTGCGCGGCTGCTCGATGACCTTGGCACCGGTCATCATTTTCGCGCTCCACTTCGAGATCAGCAGCGAAATAAAACTGCCGCCGAAACCGAGCACGGCGGAGAACACGAGCAGCGCATTGATATCGAGACCGACCTGCTGCTCGTCGAGGATGCTATCCACGCCGAGCAGGCGCAGCGTGATACTGAGCACCGCGATAATGGCAATGTTCGTTAACAAAAACAGGACAATACGTTTCATTCCTACCTCGGCAAGAAAAGTGAATAATAACTGGGAATCTAATGGGGCCCGGCGCGGGTTATTTCAAGTCGGCCCCTGCCGACTGCCGGGGGATACTAGTGCCGCGGCAGGTTCGGATCCGGCGGCATTTGCAGGTAATAGCCCTGCTCGCCGAGCAGGCGCATGACCTCGTTGACATCGGCATTGGCCAGCGGCTTTGCCTGCGACAGGGTCAGGTCCATGACCCTCTCCAGTTCGCCGAGGATCTGCAGCAAGGTATCCGGGACACGCGCAAAATCATCGGCCTGCTCAATGTATAGATAGGTTTCGGCCTTGCGCCGCCCCTTGTAAATCACGCATTGCATCGTACTGTCTGCCTGTCTCCTGGAATTCGGGGCGCTATGATACATGTCCGAGGCGATTTATCCAGACGCCGAGCAACACTTCCGCGGTGGCCTGCAGCATCGCGATCCGCCGTTCCAGGTTTTCGAGAATGACTGATGCGGGTTGATTGAACTCACCGCCCCTGGCCAGATCAGCCTCGTACAACACCAGCCATTCCCGCACTGACTCCATGGTCATTTCCGGGTGGCATTGCAGGGCCAGCGTGTTGCCAATGGCATAGGCCTGATTCGGGTAGGCCCGGCTGGCCAGCAGATGCACGGCGCCATCTGGCAGCTCAAAGGTTTCACCATGCCAGTGAAACAGGGTAAAGCTCTCCGGCAGATCACCGATCCACTGCAGGGCCGGACCTGAAGGCACTGCCTTGACCGTATGCCAGCCGATTTCCTGGCCGTTGGCACCGGCTGAGACGGTGGCACCCAGCGCCTTGCTGATGAGCTGGCTGCCAAGGCAAATCCCCAGCATCGGCAGATCAATCTCACGGGCACGGCGAATCAGGTCGAGTTCATCCGCTATCCAGGGCAGCCCGTCATTGACACTCATACTGCCGCCGAGAAAGACGAGTCCGGAGATGTCATCGAGCGATGCCGGCACCGGCTCGCCGGCATCGATCGCGACCAGCTCATACGGTACCCGCCTCGCCTCGAGCAGGTCAGCAAGGTAGCCCGGGCCCTCGCAGGCACGATGTCTGAATATACGTACAGGTTTCATAGAGGGCGACTATAATGCAGGCATGCGTATTTTCGTCAATACCCTGCTCGCCGTGTTACTGGCCATCACCGCCGGTTGCGTCGCCCTGCCCCTGTACAATGACGGAATCGAAGACCCGGCACTGCGACAGATTGCCGATCGCTATGAACAGGTCATCAGCGACGCCCACAATGATCCGGACACGAGCTGGCAAAGCGGCTGGTTTGGCAACATGTGGGTGCACTACAGTGACGACCCGCAGCGCGGGCTGTGTTACGAATGGAAATGGCTCGTGCATGACGGGATTGCCGACACGGTGCATGAACTTGGCTGGCAACTGCGTGGCATCGCGGTGCGTGAGGGCAAGTCGCGCGAACATCATGCTGTCGTCGTGTTTAACCCGCAACAGCTTACTGCCGGGGAACTGCTGGAGGGCAAGCCCGGACAGGCCTATGTGCTGGATGCGTGGCAACAGGGCAAGGCCGATATCTATGAACTGCGCGACTGGCTTGGCATCTATGCCACGGATTCAACACCGCGTATCCATGTGGTGCTGGACAAGCAGTCCCGGGTGCAGAGATGAAGCCATGCCGTTATTTCTGCGCGAAGTAACGCGCCAGGTATTCATCGAAATCACAATTGTCACTTGCTTCTATCGCTGCCTGCTTCGCCAGCGACTCGCGGGCGGCATCTTCAAACAGGGCTCGCCGCGCCTCATCCAGTGACTGTGATTTGAAATAGTCGTAATACTGTTGCGACATACGCTGGGCGAAATGGAAAAAGCCCTCGCCATGCTCGCGCATGCTGGCCAGCATGCGTGCCGAGGGCGTGCACTCGGGATCGCGGATACTCTCGCGCTGGGTCTGCAAGGCAGTCGTATACGGCGTGCCCATACTCCCCCGGTCAAGCAACTCACAGATACCCTGCATCGCGTCGGTGACTTCAGTGGCCCATTCCCGCAGTGATACCGCCTTGCCCTGGCGCAGCAATTGCAGACCCGGTTCACGGCCGCGGTGTGCAGTCAGCAGTTCATTGGCGTCAATCTCGCCGCGTTCACTCTGCGTGATCTTCGGGCTGTCAGCCAGCAGGCAGAATGCCATGAGCGCCTCGAGAAAATGTAATTGTTCTTCGTTGATGCCGAGCGGATCGAAGGCATTCACATCAATCGAGCGTAACTCGATGTATTGTACGCCGCGCTTTTTCAGGGCGAGTGATGGCTTTTCATTGTCCTGCAGTACCTGCTTCGGTCTGACAGTACTGTAATACTCGTTTTCAATCTGCAGGATATTCGCATTCAACTGCCGGTACTCACCATGTACCTTGACCCCCAGCATTTCGTATTCAGCGCAGGGCGTCTCTATCGCGCATGCCAGGCTTTCCACATAACTGTCAACACTGTCATAACTGGCCTTGATGCCGTGGTCATTTTCCTTGTTGTTCTGGTAGCCAATATCCCCCATGCGCAACGAGGTCGCATAGGGTTCATAGAATGTGTTGTCATTAAAACTTTGCAGGTTGCCGGGCTGGCCATCAAGAAAGGACTTGCATACCGCCGGTGATGCGCCAAACAGATAAGGTACAAGCCAGCCGAGTCGTTGCAGATTACGCAACATGCCAAAATACTGTTGCGAGATAAAATCCTGCAACGGTTGCGTGTCCCCTTGCAGCTCTTGCCAGGCCTGCCAGAAATCCCGGTTATAGGAAAAGTTGTAATGCACACCGGCAATCACCTGCATGACCCGGCCGTAGCGATATGCCAGGCCACGGCGATATACATGTTTCATCATGCCGATATTGGAACGGCCGTACTGCGCGATCGGAATACTGGTTTCACCGGCCACTACACAGGGCATACTCGTCGCCCACAGGGTTTCATCCTTGAGGCTCGTATACACAAAGGTCTGGGTGTCACGTAAAAAAGCCAGGGCATCGCGCATGTCCGGGAACGGTGGCGTGATGAACTCGATCAGGGCTTCAGAATAATCGGTGGTGATATAGGGATTGGTCAGTGCCGAACCCAGCGACGCTGGATGAGGTGTCTGGGCAATACCGCCTTCCTTGTTCACACGCAGGGTTTCCTTCTCCAGACCGATACAACTGCTGTTCAACAGTTGGCCATGACCGGCAGCAATCAGGCGTGCCAGTTGCTGTTCAATGTGCGCATACAAAATAGTAGTTCCTGTGGCGATCGCCTCGAGAATAGGCACGGAATTGTATAACGTGTGCCAGCGAGTTTCACCCCCGCGCATTCTGTGCCTTTGCTTGCGGCCATGTTGTTACGGGGCAACGCACGCCATGATCGTATTGCCTGGAGACAGGCGCTATACTCCCGCCCATGGCACGCGTAAAAATCTACAGTACCGCTACCTGCCCGATCTGCGACAAGGCCAAGAGCTTGCTGCAGAAGTGGGGTATCCCGTATGAAGAGATCCGCGTCGATACCTCGATGGCCGGCCTCAAGGAAATGTCTGTTCTCACCAATGGTGCACGCACCGTGCCGCAGATCGCCATCGATGACAAGTGGATTGGCGGTTTCAGTGAGATGACCGAGATGCACATGGATGGC
>JASFJH010000118.1:0-6545 GCA_050122215.1 Granulosicoccaceae bacterium
CTTCGAGGACAACCTAACAGTTTTAAGAACAATTAAAAACCTCTCGCTATTATCGTCAGCTACAGGGGCTTGTATATTCGCTCAGGGGTGGATGTTCAGAAAATATCCATAAAGTAAAAATTCAACACCTGTTGTGGCTATTCAATCCTGCTGGTCATCGAGTTCAATCAAATGATGTGCCAGTTCATCCTCGGCAACATCAACTTCACTGACACACCGCCCGGCCATGGAAATGCCGTGCGTGATCACGCTTTGTGGATCGCCACTGATGAGTGGATGCCAGTCAGGCAGGTCTTCACCGGCGGCGAGCAGACGGTAGGCGCAACTGTGCGGCAGTGCGCTGAGGTTGTCCTCGATCGTATCGGGCGTGAGCACGATACAGTCCGGTACCTTCTGTTTGCGGTGCGCGTAATCCCGGCACTGGCAGGTGTCCGTGTCCAGCAGGCGGCAGGCAACATTCGTGAAGTACACCTTGCCGCTGTCGATATCCTCGAGCTTGTGCAGGCAACAGCGGCCACAGCCATCGCACAGGCTTTCCCATTCGGCCTGGTTCAGTTCAGCGAGTGGTTTGTCCTTCCAGAACGGCATGGGTTACTCGGTACGCAGGGCTTCTATCGGGTCGAGCCTGGCGGCACGGCGCGCGGGAATGAGCCCGGCAGCGAGGCCGACCAGCAGCGCGACGGCTTCGGCGAGGATGACATACAGCAGCGAGATATGTACGGGCAGGGCAGGCAGCAGCAGGTTGAGCAGCAAGGCGCCGCCACCGCCGATCACGAGCCCGGCCAGCCCGCCGAGCGCGGCGAGTAACACGGCCTCGCCAAGGAACAGGCGCAGGATGTGATTCTGCTCGGCACCGAGTGCGCGTAACAGACCGATCTCGGAGGTGCGTTCACGCACGGCAATGGTCATGATACTGATAATGCCGACCGCACCGACCAGCAGTGAAATTCCTCCCATCGCACCGATGGCCATGGTCAGGATATCGAGTACACCGCCGAGCACATCGAGCATCTGTTGCTGGGTCGTGATCGTGTAGTCTTCGCGGCCGTGGCGTGCCGTCAGCACGCGCTTGATGGACTCGACGATTTCATCGACATCACTGCCTTCTTCGTACAGCAGGTCAATTTCAACCAGGCTGTCACGGTTGAACAGTTCCAGTGCGCGGCTGGCCGGGATATACACGGCGTCATCGAGATCAAAGCCAAGCACCTGGCCCTTGCTCTCCATGCTGCCGATGACGCGGTAGCGGTTACCACCGATCCGGATCCGCGCGCCGAGCGGGTTCTGGTTGCCGAACAGCTCGCTGCGGACTGTCGAGCCGAGTACGGCAAAGGCGCGCGGCGACTCGGGATCATCCTCGGGCAGGAAGCGGCCACTGCTCGTGGTGAAGAGGAAGGTCTGCGGAAAGTCCGGGCCAACGCCATATACGGAGGTGCGACGCTGGCGGCTGGCACCTTCCACTTCAGCATTACCCTGTACGACCGGCACCACGCCCGTCACCCGCGGCAGGCGTGTCAGTGCCAGGGCATCCTGTACGGTAAGTGGCCGTTCCGTGCCGAACACGCCGATCGAGGCACCGGCCGTCGTCGCCCGACCCGGGTTAATCGCGACGAGGTTGGTGCCGAACTGGGTGAATTCGCTCAGCACGAAACGATGTACGCCCTCACCGATCGAGGTCAGCAGCACGACCGCCGCCACGCCGACCGCGATGCCGAGCGCCGTTAACATCGAACGCAGGCGTTGCGCACGCAAGGCCCGGCTGTTCATGTGAAGGATGTCGCGCAGTTGTATCATGAGGCCACCTATCGCCTTGCCAGGGCCTGAACCGGGTCAAGGTTGGCAGCGCGCCGCGCCGGCATGACACCAAACGCGATGCCTGTGAGCAGGGCAACGCCGATCGCGGCAGCCACCGCCCACCATGGCGGGATACCGGGAAGAGCCGGGTAGAGTTCGGTAATGATATGCATGACGGCATAGCCGATCAGTGTGCCGAATAAGGCGCCGGTCAGCGCCAGCAGACCGGCTTCGACAAGGAACAGTTCGATGATGCTTGTGCGGGGTGCACCGATGGCCTTGAGCAAACCGATCTCGGTGGTGCGCTGACTGACCGCAACGAGCATGATGTTCATGATCAGGATGCCGGCCACGGCCAGGCTGATCGCGCCGATCCCGGCAACGGTCAGGGTCAGGGCGCGCAGGATGCGGTCAAAGGTCGACAGTACCGCGTCCTGGGTGATGACGGTGACATCCTCTTCGCCCTGATGCCGTTCGGTCAGGGTCTGCGTGACGAAGGTTTTGACAGCGGGCAGGGCCTCGCGCGAGTGAACCTCGATCAGGATGCGGAACAGTGACGGGCTGTTATACAGTTGTTGCGCCGCTGCGACCGGGATAATGACGAGTTCCTCGACATCAACGCCGATCGAGCGGCCCTCGGCGGCCAGCACGCCGATGATACGAAAGCGCCGTTCGCCGATCCGTAACCATTCGCCGAGCGCGGGTTGCGCACCGAACAGTTCACGCTTGACCTTGGCACCGATCACGCACACGGCGCTGGCACGTTGCAGATCTCCGGGCGGCAGAAAGCGGCCCTGGGATAGCGACCAGTGGCGGATCTCAAGGAACTCGCTGTTGGAACCGAGCACGGGCACCTCGCGTTCGCGGCCCGACCAGGCAACCGGTACCGAGCCGACCATGAGCGGCGCAACGCGTTTTACCTGGCGGTGGCGGGTGAGAGCCTGCGCGTCGTCGAGCGTCAGATCACGCGGTGTTTCACCGACAAACAGAGCCGCGCCGGCGCCGGTGGTTTCGCTGCGACCGGGCAGGACAATCAGCAGGTTCGTGCCAAGCGAGGCGAATTCACCGACGACATAGCGGCGCGCACCTTCGCCGAGCGAGGTCAGGACGATGACAGCGGCCACGCCGATCGCCATCGCCAGTAACATGAGGCCGCTGCGCACGCGGTAGCGCAGGATGGCGTGGCTGGCAAAGGCGCCGACATCGAGCACGCGCATCATGTCGGGTTACCCGCATGATTGTCGCTGACGATGCGGCCATCGACCATCCCCAGATGGCGCGTCGCGCGTGCGCCCAGTTCCGGGTCATGTGTGACCAGGATCAGGGTCAGGCCGGAGGCGTGCAGTTGTTCGAGCAGTTCAATGACTTCGTGACCGGAAGCACGATCCAGGTTACCGGTCGGTTCATCGGCAAGTATTATCGACGGTGACATGATGGTCGCGCGCGCGATCGCGACACGCTGGCGCTGGCCGCCGGAGAGCTGGTCCGGGCGATGACTGGCGCGATCGGTCAGGTCTACATCGGCGAGTGCCTTTTCGACGCGGGTCCTGCGCTGCGACGGCGGCATGCCGGCCAGCACCAGTGGCAGTTCGATATTTTCCGCCGCACTCAGGCGCGGCACGAGATGGAAAAACTGGAAGACGAAACCGATATGTTCACGGCGCAGCGTGGCCTGCGCATCGTCATCCATTCGCCCGATATCCTGGCCGTCGAAGCGGTAGAGCCCCTCGCTCGGCGTATCGAGCAGGCCAAGCAGGTTCAGCAGCGTGGATTTACCGGAACCCGAGGGCCCCATGATCGACAGGTACTCACCACGGCCGATGTGCAACTGGATATCATTAAGGGCATGCACCGACTGGTCGCCGACCTGGAAAACACGGTGCACATGCTCGAGTTCTATCATCGCCGCCACCGGTTCACGGCGCGAGTCGGGCGCGCACCCCGGCCTCCACGCCCTTGCGGTCAATCGAGGTGACGACCTGTTCATCTTCCGCCAGTCCTTGTGTGATCTCGGAATAGCGCCAGTTGGCAACACCGATACTGACCTGTTTTTCCTCGAGCAGGCCATCGCGGTAGACGAGTACGCGGTTGTTTTCCAGCAAGGCCTCGCTCGGGATACGCAGTACGTTGTCACGTGTCTTGAGGATGATCTCGACGTCGGCGCTGTAGCCCGGCAACAGGCGGGCGAGACGCTCGCCGTTGTCGCTGAAATCGACCTCGATATCGACGGTGCGGGCCTGTTTTTCCACGTCGAGCACATAGGGCGCAACACGCCGCACGCTGCCGGCGAACGGTTCATCGGAAAAGGCATCGAGCGTGATACGCACCGGCATGCCGGCGCGGATGGCGGGCGCGTCGACCTCGTCGATCGGTGCGGTCACATACAGGCATTGCCGGTCGATGATATCGACCGCCGGCAGGGTCGGTATACCAATCGGTGACGGCGTGACGACCTCGCCGAGTTCGCCATTGATCTCGGCGATGGTGCCGTCAAAAGGGGCGCGCAGCTGGGTGCGTTCGAGCACGGCTCGGGCCACCTCGATGCGTGCCTCGTTGACGCGGGTCATGGTCTTTTCCGCCTCGCAGGCTGCGGACGTGGCCCTGGCCTCGCCGATGGCGCTGTCGGTATCCTCGACCGAGGCCAGTCCTTGCTCATTGAGTTTTTGCAGACGCGTCGCCTTGCGTCGCGCCACGTCGGCGACCGTACAACTTTGCTCGGCGCGTGCCCGGCTGGCGCGGGCCTCGTGTTCGGCCAGCAGCAGCTGTGCCGCAAGGTCCTTGTTCCATAACTCGAGCAGGATTTGATCCTTTTCTACCTGTTCGCCCTCGCGTACCGGCAGGCTGGCGATCTGGCCACCGATCACGGGTGCCAGCTTGGCCCGCCGGCAGGCGTTCACAGTACCGGCGCGCGTATTTGCGACGCTCGATTCAACCTGGCCGCGGGAGACTGTGGCGACATTGACCTCAACCGGCTCGGCACGCGTCAGCCACCAGATGCCTGTTGCCAGAATGGCAATCAGCCCCAGGTACACGAGGTAACGTTGCACGCGTGCATTCATACCTGACATGATGTGCTGATGTGTTGCATGAATCAAGTTAACAGGTGTATCCGATGAAGATGTTGCCGGACTACCTCGAGCATGGTCTCGATATTGTTTCTATTGGTACCAACCCTTCGCCATACTCGATCAGGGTGCAATGTTATTACGGTAATCCGCAGAACCGCTTCTGGAAAGCATTGAACGGTTCCGGGCTTGTGCCCGAGTTACTTGAACCGGGTAAAGCGGCACTGCAAAAATTACTCAAGACCTATCGCATCGGCTTTACCGATGTGGTCAAACCCCCGACGCCCGGTGTTGCACAATTGCGTGCAGCCGACTACAAGCAATGGGCGCCGGTGCTGAAAGACAAGTTGCTCAAGTACCAGCCGCGTATTTGCTGGTTTCATGGTAAGGTCGCCTACCGTAATTACCTCAAATATACGGGTGAGGGAGAGCAACATATAGATTGGGGTTTGCAACCACTGCTTATCGGCAAGTCAAAAGTGTTTGTCACACCCAACCCCAGTCCGGCCAATGCGTCGTATTCACTCGACACCTTGATCGACTGGTACAAAAAATTAAAAAGGCTGCGTGACTCATGACTGAACCGGTAATCAAAACCACATCCAAACACCCGCTGAAACGTTTATGGCATGCCACCGGTTATTCACTGCAAGGGCTGTCTGCGGCGTTTAAAAATGAGCAGGCCTTCCGGCTTGAGACCTACCTGTTAGTCATCGTCGTGCCGCTGGCGTTTTACCTGACGGATAACAACTTCGAGCGGGCAATAATGATTGCCTGCTGGTTGGTAGTTATGATGGCAGAACTGGTCAACTCGGCGATTGAAGCGACCATTGATCGTTTTGGCGGCGAACACCATGAACTGTCAGGACGTGCCAAGGATATTGGTTCTGCCCTCGTGTTTGTCGCGTTGCTCATGTTTTTCCTGGTGTGGACTTTGATCCTTTACTAGTCAGGCCGCGCTTGCGCAATTCAGTTAATCATTCATGAAACATTCATAACATTGTTACCTGGCTGACATATTGACATGACACAGTTCCACAAACGTGATGGGAGACTGTGTTATGTCCATACAAACCACCGCGACGCGTTATTTCGAACGTCTGCATGACTTCGACAAAGTCGTATGCCAACGTTTTAACCGGGTCTGTGAACACCGGGGATGGGTCAATTATTTTCGTATCGTCAGCCGTCTTGGCGACGGTGTCTTCTGGTATGCGCTGGTGGTGTTGTTACCGCTTATCTATGGTGCACCGGCGTGGTACGCTTCCTTTCACCTGGTGGCTGTCGGTATCAGTGGGCTTGTTGTCTATAAACTGATCAAACAAGGGACCTGTCGCAGCCGGCCCTGTCATCGCTATCACACGATCATACCGGCGACACGCCCACTCGATCTGTACAGTTTCCCGTCCGGGCATACGCTGCATGCCGTGTCAGGAACAATTACGGTGACTCACTATTATCCCGAACTGTTCTGGATCTGTGCGCCGTTTACGATTTGCGTTGCCCTGTCACGCGTGGTGCTCGGCCTGCACTACCCGAGCGATGTGTTTGCCGGCATGGCAGTCGGCGGTTTGCTGGCAGCGGGCAGTTTCCTGTTTTTCTGAACGGCGATCATGCAAGGGTGACAGGGACCGGGTATGCGAATATTGATGATCAGTGATGTGTATTTTCCACGCATTAATGGCG
>JASFJH010000119.1:0-6523 GCA_050122215.1 Granulosicoccaceae bacterium
CGCGTAGCATCGACTTCCACGAACTGCAGGCGCAACCCGGCGATGACCCCGTGCCCGTGTTCTCGTTCATGGGCAGCGCCGACGAACATCCCGAGCAGGTCAGTTGCCATATCACCTACACGAATGCGCGCACCCACGAGCTGATCCGCGCCGGCCTGGACCGTTCGCCCATGTATACGGGTGTCATCGAAGGCATCGGCCCGCGTTACTGTCCGTCGATCGAAGACAAGGTCGTGCGCTTTGCGGATCGTGATCAACACCAGATCTTTATCGAGCCGGAAGGCCTGACCACACATGAGGTCTATCCGAACGGCATCTCGACGAGCCTGCCCTTCGATGTGCAGGTTGAACTGGTGCGCTCAATAAAAGGTCTCGAGCAGGCACACATCACGCGCCCCGGTTACGCGATTGAATATGATTTCTTCGACCCGCGTGATCTGAAACCGTCGCTGGAAACAAAGGTCATTCACGGCCTGTTTTTCGCCGGCCAGATCAACGGCACGACGGGTTACGAGGAGGCCGCGGCGCAGGGTCTGCTGGCCGGTATCAACGCCGCACAGGCCGTGTTCGGCAAAGACGCCTGGAGCCCGCGCCGTGACGAGGCCTATCTCGGCGTACTCGTCGATGACCTGATCACCTGTGGCACGAACGAGCCGTACCGCATGTTTACCTCGCGCGCCGAGTACCGTCTCATGTTGCGCGAGGACAATGCCGATCTGCGCCTGACCGAAAAGGGCCGTGAACTCGGGCTGGTCGATGACGCACGCTGGCAGGCGTTCAGTGACAAGCGCGAGGCGATTGAAAAAGAAATCACGCGTCTGCAACAAACTGTGCTCAAACCGGCGGATGTCAGCGAGGCAGATGCACAGCGCATCTTCGGCCAGGCCCTGGCCAGGGAGGCGCGGCTCGCCGAGTTGTTACGCCGCCCGGACGTGACCTATGCGGATCTCACCTCACTGGCCGCGGCCGGCCCGGCCGCCAGTGATGCCAGGGTCGCCGAACAGGTCGAGGTGCAGATCAAGTACGCCGGCTATATCGACCGCCAGCATGACGAGATCGAACGCCATCGCCGTTATGCGGAAACCAGCCTGCCTGTCGATATCGATTATGCCGCCGTGCAGGGTCTGTCCAGCGAGGTACGGCAAAAATTCAGTAATGTGCGCCCGGCCACGATCGGCCAGGCGGCCCGGATCCCGGGCGTCACGCCGGCCGCGATCTCACTGCTGCTCGTGCACCTGAAAAAGCAACGCGCCAGCTAGTGGGCGGTGTCGCGCAGCCGGCGGGGAATCTTTTTGCCAGGCGCGGGTCGTAATACCTGTACGAACTACCAACAATAAACGACCCTCCTGCAGGGTCCTTTCAGGGAGGAGGTCCCCATGCGCAAGCTAGTTTTCACCATTGTCTTTTGCCTGTTAAGCCCGCTGGCACTGGCGGAAGGCCATGCCGGCAATGGCCTGGTTTCCATCAAGAGCCATCACAGCGTCAAGGTCACGCTGGATCGTCTCGAGGCCGCCCTCAAGGCGAAGGGCATTACCATCGTGACACGCTGGAGCCATGATGCCGGCGCCAGCAAGGTCGGGATCGCACTGCGTCCGACCGAACTGTTGATCTTCGGTAATCCGAAGCTCGGCAGCCACATGTTCACGAGCGAGCAGACGGCCGGTATCGACCTGCCGATGAAGGCACTGGCCTGGCAGGATGAAAAGGGCCAGGTCTGGTTGAGCTATAACGATCCGCAGTACATCGCCGATCGGCACGGCATCCAGGACCGGCCGGAGATCGTGAAAAAGATGAGCGGCGCGCTCGGCAAGCTGACGGCCAAGGCCACGGCGAAAGAGTAAGTACTCACTTTGTCTTTTTTACACGACATGCCGCTACAATAGCGGCATGTCGCTTTCCGATTCTCTACAATCTGGTCTTGCGCAGCTCGGCTGCGCGCTCGATGCCGCCCAGCAACAACAACTGCTCGATTACCTCGCCCTGCTCGACAAGTGGAACCGGGCCTATAACCTGACGGCGGTCCGTGACCCGGCCGATATGGTGCCGCAGCACCTGCTCGACAGCTTGAGCATCCGGCCGTATCTGTATGGCGAGCGCGTGCTTGATGTGGGTACCGGTGCGGGCCTGCCCGGAATCCCGCTGGCCGTGGCCGAGCCGGCGCGGCAATTCGTGCTGCTCGACAGCAACGGCAAGAAAACCCGTTTCGTACTGCAGGCGGCGGCCACGCTCGGGCTGCACAATGTCGAGGTCGTGCACAGCCGGATCGAGTCCTTCATGTCACCCCGGCCTTTTGACAGCATCATGTCACGGGCCTTCGCCACACTGGCCGATTTCATAAGCGGCTGTGCACACCTGCTTGCGCCCCACGGCCACCTGCTGGCCATGAAAGGCAAGCACCCGGCAGATGAACTGGCCGGGCTGCCCGGGGGCTGGCGATGCACGGCCGAACACGAGCTCGCGGTGCCGGGGGTCGCGGCGGAACGCCGCGTGCTGGAGATAATCAGAATATAGTGCACGTCTGACTTGCAACTTGGGCCGCAGATCAGGACACTAGACGGCCCTGTGCAATACAAGAGTGTTTGGTAAAACACCATGGCCCGTATTTTCGCCATTGCTAATCAGAAAGGCGGCGTCGGCAAGACGACCACCTGCGTTAACCTTGCGGCATCGCTGGCAGTGACCAAAAAGCGCGTCCTGCTTATCGATATGGATCCGCAGGGCAATGCGACGATGGGCGCCGGGGTCGACAAGCACGAGGCCGAACTGACCGTGTGTGATGTGTTGCTCGGCGAGGCTGATATCGCCTCCACGATCCAGCGCTCCGAAGAGGTTGGCCTCGATGTCGTGCCGGCCAACAGCGATCTGACCGCCGCCGAAATCGCACTGATGAATATCGAGCACCGTGAGCGCATGTTGCGCGAGGCGCTGGCGCCGGTACTGGACAATTATGACTATGTCCTGATTGACTGCCCGCCCTCGTTAAACATGCTGACCCTGAATGCACTGACCGCGGCCGACGGTGTGCTTATCCCGATGCAGTGCGAGTACTATGCGCTGGAAGGTCTGTCAGCCCTGGTCGAGACGATTGAAAAACTCCGCGCCACGGTGAACCCGCGCCTGCGCATCGAGGGTCTGCTGCGTACCATGTATGACCCGCGCAACCGGCTGGCCAGTGATGTGTCGAAGCAGTTGATCGGGCATTTTGGCGATGCCGTGTACCGCACCATGGTGCCGCGCAATGTGCGCCTGGCCGAGGCACCGAGTCATGGTTTGCCGGTTTTGCTGTATGATAGGTACTCGCGCGGTGCAGTCGCCTACCTGGCGCTGGCCGGGGAAATCCTGCGCCGGGCTGAACAACAAAGCCAGTTGGCCGAAGCGGCCGGCTGAAGCAGTAACGCTCCACCGCAACAAACAGAACAGAGAATCCCAGGAAAACATAATACATGGCTGCCAAGAAACGCGGACTCGGTCGTGGCCTCGATGCGCTGTTAGGCGCCGCGGCCCAGAGTACAGCAGACGCTGCTGACAAGATGCCGGCTGGCGATAGTGAGGGTACCCGGCAGTTGCCCGTTGATGTCATGCAACGCGGTAAATACCAGCCGCGCGTCGATATGCGCCAGGAATCCCTGCAGGACCTCGCCGATTCCATCAAGTCGCAGGGCCTTGTGCAGCCGATCATCGTCCGCCCGGTAGGCAGCGGCAAGTACGAAATCATCGCCGGTGAGCGCCGCTGGCGGGCCGCGCAGCTGGCCGGCCTGCATGAAGTACCCGTGGTCGTACGCGACGTGCCCGATTCGGCCGCGATCGCGATGGCGCTGATCGAGAATATCCAGCGTGAGGACCTCAACCCGCTTGAAGAGGCGCATGCACTGGAGCGCCTGATCGACGAATTCGACATGACCCACCAGCAGGCCGCCGAGGCCGTGGGCCGTTCGCGCGCCGCCGTGTCAAACCTGTTACGCCTGCTCGAACTGAACGAGGACGTGAAACGCCTGGTCGAGGCCGGCCAGCTGGAGATGGGCCATGCCCGTGCCCTGCTTGGCCTGTCCGGCACGGCACAAAGTGGCGCCGCCGCCGAGGTCGTGAAAAAAGGCCTGTCAGTGCGGGGAACCGAGCAGCTCGTGCGTCGCCACCAGCAGCAGGTCAACAAACCGAAAAAACCGGCCACGACCCACCTCGACCCGGATGTGCGCCGCTTCCAGGAAGAATTATCGGAGAAGCTCGGGGCGAAGGTGCACATCCGGCATTCCGCCAGGGGCAAGGGCCAGCTCGTCATCCAGTACAACTCGCTTGATGAACTCGACGGCATCCTCGGCCATATCAAGTAGTAGGAATAAGGCTATTGGCAGAATACCCGAGCATAATAGTTAACCACTATAAGCATAATAGTTACTCCATATACTGAATTTATAGATACATCATTGACCCTGTAGGCACGAATCTTTATACTTCGCGCCCGTGCTGGTTACCGCTTTACCGGCAAGTCATTTCAGCTGAACCTGACAGGGCTGTTCTACACAGACGACTGTCGCCCACGTTATGACCGCCAGCACGAAACGAAGGTTGTCCGCAAACATGCGCAAGCAATTGATCTGGATTGCAATCGTTATCGCAGCCGCGGCAACTGCAGCGTATTACGGGTATGGCATACCCGCTGCACTGGCCATACTTGGCGGTGGCGGCATAACGCTGATTAACCTGGGTCTGACGCGCTGGCACATGCGCCGCGCCGAAAAACAGGCCCGCGCCGATGCGGCGCAAAACCTGCGCATCCTGTATGCATGCGCACTACAAAGATTTATCGCGACGGTATCGTTGCTGGCCATTGCAATTGGCATTTGGAAGCTGCCCCCGCTCGGCGTGATAGGCGGGTTTATCCTGGCGCTCCTGGCACAATATCTCGCGGACACGAATTTTAAAACTTGAGACTGGAAGACAATGGCTGGAGATACGGTCACTTCAACTGAGTATATCAAGCACCATTTGACGAACTGGGTTTATGGCAATCATCCTGAGCATGGATGGAGTTTTGCGCATAACGCAGATGAAGCCAAAGAGATGGGCTTCTGGGCGATTCATCTGGACTCCATGTTCTGGTCCATTTCGCTTGGTCTGGTGTTCTTTTTTATGTTTCGCAAAGTGGCAAAGAATGTCAGCACCGGCGTGCCGACAGGCCTGCAAAACTTCGTTGAATGGATCATCGATTTCATCAACGAGAATGTGCGTGGCTCCTTCAGTGCCAAGAATGATCTCGTCGCCCCGCTTTCCCTGACCATCTTTATGTGGATCTTCTTCATGAACCTGATGGATCTGCTGCCGGTTGACTGGCTGCCGATGCTGGCCGGTGTTATCGGAGAAACATTCTTTGGTGTTGATTCACACCATGTCTATTTCAAGGTTGTGCCGTCAACGGATCCGAATATTACCTTTGGTATGTCGCTTGCTGTCTTTGCACTGATGCTTTTCTACAGCATCAAGATAAAAGGCGTTGGCGGCTTTATTGGTGAACTGGCATTCCAGCCGTTTGGCAAGCTGGGAATGCCGGCCAATCTCGTACTCGAAGGCATCGCACTGATATCGAAGCCTATCTCACTCGCGCTACGTTTGTTCGGCAACATGTACGCAGGTGAAATGATTTTCATCCTGATTGCCCTGTTGTTTAGCGGCGGCATTTTCTGGGCAACGCTGGGTGGTTTCCTGCAACTCGGCTGGGCGATATTCCATATTCTGATTATTACCCTGCAGGCATTCATTTTTATGGTGTTGACCATTGTCTATCTGGATATGGCGCACCAGGAACATCACTGATTTTATTTTTATACTTTTGACGTTTATTTACTGGAGATAAACAATGACTGAAGCAATTGCAATGCTCTATGTAGCCGGTGGACTGATGCTTGGCTTTGGTGCCCTTGGTGCCGCAGTTGGTATCGGTATTCTTGGTGGCCGCTTCCTCGAAGGTGCAGCTCGCCAGCCGGAGCTGATCCCGATGCTGCGTACCCAGTTCTTTATCGTTATGGGTCTGGTTGACGCACTGCCTGTTATCGCAATCGCTATTGGCCTGTATGTACTGTTCGCAGTTGTAGGTGGCTAACAAGCACACTGACTATAAACCTCTTACGTTTTTGAGGGTGCAACAATGAACATTACTGCAACATTAATCGGGCAGAGCATTACGTTCCTTGTGTTCGTAGCCTTCTGCTGGAAGTACGTGTATCCGCCGATTATGAATGCGCTGCACGAACGCAAGACCAAGATCGCCGATGGCCTGGCCGCTGCTGAACGTGGAGTTCACGAACAGGAGCTTGCTGAAAAGCGCGCTGCCGAAAAACTGCACGAAGCCAAAGAACAGGCAGCACAGATCATCGTCAAGGCTGAAAAGCGCGCATCGGAAATCGTCGAAGAGTCGAAGGATGATGCCCGCAAGGAAGGCGAACGTCTTGTTACGGCAGCCAAGGCAGAAATTGAACGGGAAGTGCAACGCGCCAAAGAAGCGCTGCGTGCTGAACTGGCTGGTATGGTT
>JASFJH010000120.1:0-6436 GCA_050122215.1 Granulosicoccaceae bacterium
GCCCGGTACGCCGTGCCGCACGGAACAGGATGTCCTTGATCACCTTCGGACAGGCATCAGCATCGACCCAGATATGCATGGATTGTTCTGTTATCCCGTTGTATTTTTCTCGACCCAGCGCTCACCGCCACTGAGGGTTTCCTTTTTCCAGAACGGTGCCTCACTTTTCAGGGTCTCGATCAGGAAGCGGCAGGCATCAAATGCGGCGCCGCGGTGCGCGGACCAGGCGGCGACCAGCACGATCGGATCATTCGGATGGATATCACCGACGCGGTGCAGGATCATGCAATCGAGGATCGGGTAGTCGTTCAGGGCCTGCTCGCAGAGTTGCTCAAGGACCTTTTCCGTCATGCCCGGGTAGTGTTCGAGGAACATGTGAGTGATCTCATCGCCCTCGTTGAACTCGCGCATCGTACCGACGAAACTCGCCGTGGCGCCAAACTGGCCAACACCGAACTGCTGCACGACATCGGCCTGGTAGGTGCTCAGTTCCATGTACGGGTCAAACGGCTTGTCAAACAAGCGGATATGCGCCATGTCAGCCTCCTGTCACCGGCGGGAAAAACGCCACTTCATCGCCATCGTGTACATGCGCCTCGTGATTCACATACTCCTGGTTGACGGCCATGAGCAGGTTGGCCGGCATCGGCGCACCACCCGCCACCGTGCCCCACACATCGGCCACCGTACTGATCCCGCCGGCTTCGATTTCATCGCCGGGACGCCCCATCGACTCGCGCAGACTGGCAAAAAAACGCACCTGGATACTCATGAAGACCTCGTGAATGCTATGGCAACAGGCAATTATGCCGGCAGGCCGGTATAATCACGGCCCTGCTTGGTAAGGATTGTAACACCGATGGGCAAACTGACTCATTTCAATACGAAGGGCGAGGCACACATGGTCGATGTCGGCGACAAGGCCGTGACGCGCCGTATCGCCGTCGCCGGGGGCCGCATCCGGATGGAACCGGACACGCTGCGCCTGATTGTCGAGGGCGGTCACAAGAAAGGCGATGTGCTCGGCATTGCGCGGATCGCCGGCATCATGGCGGCGAAGAAAACTGCCGATCTCGTGCCGCTGTGCCACCCCATCGGCCTGACCCGTGTAGAGGTCGAACTTGAACCGGATACGGCGAACAATTGCGTGGATTGCCGCGCCACCACCGAGACCGATGGCAAGACCGGGGTCGAGATGGAGGCCCTGACCGCGGTGCAGGTCACACTGCTCACCATCTATGACATGTGCAAGGCCGTGGATCGCGGCATGCAGATGACCGATATCCGGTTGCTGAAAAAGTCCGGTGGCAAATCCGGAGACTGGCAACGCAAACCCTGAACAGCTTACATGTCTGGACCGCACTACATCTTCGACGCCACGCCGGACAATTTCGACGCGCTGGTCCTCGACAACTCAATGAAAGGCCCGGATGATGAGCTCACCCGCGAATACCGCAAGCGACTGTTCTCATTAATTCATTAACAATACTCTTTGACAGGATTAACATGATTAACAAGATTTGTTATGCATTTACTTTAATCATGTTCATCTTGTTAATCCTGTCGAAATTGTTTTTTATTAATGCTCGTTTCCCCACCACGAACTGAAGCGGATCTGCTCGATCGCGCCCGCGCCATTGCCGGCCTGACGGTGGCCGAACTGGCGGCGCAGATGGGTGTGGCAGTACCGCCGGATTTGCGCTCGCACAAGGGCTGGCTCGGCGAGCTGGTCGAGCAGGTACTCGGGGCGAATGCGGCCTCCCTGTCCGAACCGGATTTTGTTGAACTTGGCATCGAACTGAAAACCCTGCCCATCGATGCGCAGGGCCGCGTGGTCGAGTCGACCTATGTCTGCACCGTGCCCTTACAGGATACCGGGCAACGCTGGCAGGACAGTTGTGTGTACCGCAAGCTGCGCCATGTCTTGTGGGTACCGGTAGAAACCGGCGAGGCGCTGCCGCTTGCCGAACGCCGCATTGGCATGCCGTTGCTATGGCGGGCTGATCCCGGCACGCTTGGACAACTGCATGCCGACTGGGAAGAACTCATGGAGATGGTCTGTCTCGGCCGGCTCGACGAGCTCTCGGCACGCCACGGCGAATGGCTGCAAATCCGCCCGAAGGCGGCAAATGCCCGCGTGCTCGGCGACACGAGCGATGCGCAGGGGCAGCCGGCGAGAACCTTGCCACGCGGCTTTTACCTGCGCACTGTCTTTACCAACCGCTTACTGGCTGCTCACTATACTGCCCGCAACTGAACGACCCGTTCGCCTGTTGCGCAGGGGCGGTAACACGCTGTTTTTTCATGCTTATTTATCTGCCATGCACGCCGCCCGGCATATCCGGGTACAATACACGTTCGCGACAATGCAGGGAGAGATGCAATGAAACACGGTTATAGTTTGATCATGGTCGTGCTCCTGACCGGCTGCCAGTCTGTATCACTGCAATACGCGCAGACCCCGTACGAGGTACCGCCCGTTGGCACGACCTTGCAGTTACACGAGGAACTCATCATCCCGGCCGGAGAGGCCAGTGTCATGATCCAGGATGGCGCGGTGCAACCCTCCACCTGGCGACTGAACCAGTACCGCCCGCATTGCGATTTTGAGCTGAACAGCGTGGCTGACACCGCACGCCGTGTGCCACCGCAAATCTTTACCGTCACCCGCGCCCTGCGTGATTATGAAAATGTCATGCGTGACCAGCCGGTACGGCTTGCCGGACGGGAGCGCATCAGTGGCGTACTCGGCGCGCGCGAGGGTAACGGGCCACCGCTTGAGAATAATATGCTGATTATGTACCTGCGCGCCGAGACCGACATCGATGTGCTGCGCATGACCTGCCAGGTATGGATCGACGCGGCCACGGACGAGGCGATCACGATCGCCGATGTACGCGGCACACTCGGTGAGTTGTTCACGCTGAAACTTCCCGGGGCGGGTACACGCTAGCCACACGCGCCCTTTATTATCTGGCATAATCCCTGCCCTGCTTAATAGTCAGTGATGGCCAGATGTTACGCGCCGGTTTACATATCCTTGCCCACTTTGCCGTACCGGCGCTGGTCGCGCGCATGGCCTGGCGTCCGAACTGGCGCAGGGCCTGGCTGGTGATGTGCGCGACCATACTCGTCGATCTCGACCACCTGCTGGCCAACCCCGTCTACGATCCGGATCGTTGCAGTATCGGCCACCATCCCCTGCATACCGAGCCGGCCATGGCCGTGTACGGCATCATGCTGTTGTTCCCCCCGCTGCGCATTATCGCCGCCGGCCTGCTGATCCACATGGCACTGGACGCGCTCGACTGTTACCTGCAAATCCTCCCCTGGTAAACCGGGGGTGCATGCGCCGATTTGTGCGCCACCGCACATACTGTATGCGGGGCGGCGCACAGTTTCACACATTCGCGCTTGCAGAAAATCACAACATAGACAATATGTTAAGTATGAATTCTTATGCACATAAAAAGGTTGAAACGAACCTGGCACAGTTGCAGGGCAGCAAGTTATTGCGCGGTGAATCCCCGCAACAGTTGAACTGGCTGCTTGAACACAGCGAGGTCCACACCGTGCCGCCGGGTGAAGTCGTGCTTGACCCGAAGCAGGATAATGACACGCTGTACCTCATCCTCGAGGGCCGGGTCCAGGTCAGGCTGGACTGGCAAGGCCATGAGGCGCTGGCCTACCTCGGCGCCGGGCACTGTGTCGGGGAGATGTCGATCATCGACGGGCGGCGCCCGTCGGCGATTGTCGTGACTGACACGGCCTGCAAGCTGCTGCTGATCCGGGACGAGACCCTGTGGGAGTTTATTGAACGTTCGACAGTCACGGCGCGTAACCTGCTGTACATCCTGTCCTCACGCGTGCGCAAGGACAATCTCGTGATTTTTGAAAGTCGCCAGCAGCAACGCATCTCTGAACGCAACGCGGTCCAGGACCCGCTCACCGGCCTGTATAACCGCCGCTGGCTGGAGCAATCCTTGCCGCGCCTGCTGCAACGCGGGCAACAGGACGGCAGCACACTGTGCTTGCTCATGATCGATATTGACCATTTCAAACGCTATAACGATGAACATGGTCACAGCGCCGGTGACGCGGTGCTGTGCATGCTTGCCGAAAACCTGTCCTCCCATATCCGGCCAACCGATACCGCGGTCCGTCTTGGTGGTGAGGAATTTCTCGTGATATTGCCGCATACCTTTATCACCGATGCCCGCATTATTGCCGAACGCCTGTGCGAACAGGTACGCAAGACCGGGCCCGAGCAGACCGGGCTCAAGCTGCCACCACTCACAATTTCCGTGGGCCTGGCCTGCTCGACGGATGCCCCGGATGCCACGCAGCTTATCAGCCTGGCCGACGAGGCCATGTACCGCGCCAAGCAGCGCGGCCGCGACAGGGTCTGTATCTAGGGTGTAAACCCGGGGGCGTCAGGAGGGTTTGCCCGCGGCTTCGGGCATTTCCAGTGAGACAGGGACCTGGTTGGCGCGGCTTTCATCCACGACCAGGTCAATCATCAGGCCATCGGCTTCGTCTGTCATGCGCACCTGCTTCAGTTCCGGGACACGCACGGCCAGCCACGCACAGGTGGCGGCGATCACCTGCTCGTTGTCACTCTGCAGGGCCTGGCCGAGCTGGCTGGCGACGAAACGGGCGCGTTGCAGAGGGTCGGGATCGATAACAAACTCGCTGCCCAGCATAATACCCAGCGCCATCTTGTCATCCATGCGTTCAAGAGAGTCGGTCTGCTGCCCGGTCAGTGGCTTGTTGCGGTCATATTGCAGCACTGCCTCGCCGTTGTAGTAGATTGTCAAAATGTCGCTCATCATCATGCTCTGTTATACAGTTCCAGGCGCGATAGAATACCTATCGGTAAATTCAATGCAAGCATAACCATTTTTATTGTGTATGTACCTGATCTTGATATCCCCGACTGGGTGACCTGGATAGCCCGCGACCGCGACGGCAGCTGGTGGGGCTATTCGGCCGAACCGCACCAGCACACCAGCGGCTGGTACGAAAACGAGGTGGGCGACTGCATCCGGCTCGGTGACGGTGAAGCCGGACCCGGCTGGCAGCGCTCGCTGCAGCGCCTGAAAAACTGACTGGCAAATACCCCTCATTGGGCTATATTTCATATGGGATTTCCGGCACATGCAGATCCGGCCGGGATAGACGTTGCCGTCGGTGTGCTAGTTAATGAAATTCAACCTGGTCAGATATTTCCTCGTCACCAGCTTTATCACCCTGCTGGTTGCCGCCGTGATCCTCGGTGAGTATTACCGTCGGATCGCCACCTCCGATCTGACTGTCTGGGGTGAGCGGCAGAACATTACCATAGCCAGGGCTTTTGCCAATGTGATCTGGCCGCTGTACGGACATATCGTGCAGGGTAACAAGACTGATAATGCCGGCGACCCGCCCGGCCGGAATGAAATCGAATTGCTGCATAAGCAGACCCTCGATTACATGGCGGGCACGAATATCGCCAAGATCAAGATTTACAACCTGCAAGGCATAACGATTTACTCCAGCGACCCGCGCCAGATTGGCGCTGACAAGCGACAACACGAGGGCTTTATCCAGGCCCGTAATGGCCGCCCGAAAAGTTACCTCGTCTACCGCGATCACTTCTATGCCGCCACTGAACAGCTGACCGAACGCAACCTGCTCTCGAGTTATATCCCGATTTACGATCAACAAAACCAGCAACTACTCGGCGTCTTCGAGTTATACACCGATGTCACGGACATGGTGGCTGATATTGGCAGTACCCGCTACCAGGTATCGATGGGCATCATGCTGATCCTCACCCTGATCTACTCGATCCTGTATCTGATCATCCGGCGTGCCGCGAACATCCTCCACAGACATGATGAACAACATCAGGCACATGCACATAACATGTGGCACCAGGCCTACCACCACGCCCTGACCATGTTGCCGAACCGGCGCTACTTCAAGGAGCTGTTGTCGAGCGCGCTTGATGAGGCAATTGAAAACGAAACTATCGTTGCTCTGTTATTTCTCGATATTGATCAGTTCAAGACCATTAATGACAGTCTCGGCCATGAGGCCGGTGATTCACTGCTACGGATTCTCGCTACACGCTTGCGCCACGCAGCCAAAGAAAACGATGTGGTTGCACACCTGGGCGGTGATGAGTTCACCGTGATCCTGAAAAACCTGTCCACCGCAGATGAAGCACGCATCATCGCCGAACGTTTCCTTGACAACATCGCCAAACCGGTGCAACTCCATGATCACGAACTGACGGTGACCACAAGTATCGGTATTACCATCTACCCCTTCGATGATCTCGAGTCCGAGCAGCTCATCAAGGATGCCGACATGGCCATGTACGATTCGAAAAAGCGCGGTGGCAATTGTCTGTCGTTCTTTACCCGTGACATGCGCGACAACATGCATCTGC
>JASFJH010000121.1:0-6386 GCA_050122215.1 Granulosicoccaceae bacterium
AACCAGATCCTTACGATTAATTGGAAATCAGGATGCATAAATATGGCAAATTATTCAGTGTGACACCTTGATCCGCGTCAATGATTAACCGCGGTATCTGTAGGGGAAAATGAAAAGGGAGAAACAAGCATTTCCCCCATCCCTGCGAAAAGAGCATCGGACTTTTATTCCAGTGGTCGCAGGTGCGAACTGCCTGGCGGATTGATATTAGAAATAGTACGCCAGTTCTGCCTGCATATAATCATCGCGACGCAGTTCATATAACCGATCAGCGGGCGGGATATCGATAAACCAGCGCGCTTCGACGCTGAGTTTCCAGTTGTCGCCAAGACGGCGGCTGGCCTCGAGATTGAACAGCCGCGCGCTACTGTCCAGGTCCTGGATCACACCGGCCAGCAATTCCGTGCTTTGCACGTCGTTCAGAGCAATGCGCGTCCCCATGAACAGGTCGTTTTCGAAGATTGTGCCTGTTTCGCCGCGGTCATCGTATAAATACTCGGTCAGTACGCCGACATCGACGGCCGATTCAAGCACGCCATAGAAAGTGTATTCAAAGCCCCCCGCCAGCGCCGTGAATCGCTCCCCCTGCCCGCTGCGACTGATCGCCTCGAACTTCCACAGCCAGGCATCCCGGGTCAGCTGCAACTCGAGACCGGTCTGGTCAATGACGTCGTACACGGGCACGAGGGCTGGCTGGCCATTGATAACGGCAGTCAGCAAGCGCGGCTCGCGGCTCGTGCCGGAAAAGTGTGACACGGCGATATCGAGCTCATCGATCACATGCGACCAGCGCACGGCCAGATCAATACGATCCCGCCCGCGCGATGACGCATATCGTGGATAATTGTCGGCAACGGTCAGGCTATTGCGCAGGCGCCCTTCCCGCCCCGGGAAGCTGCGCTCGCGCGCGCCCGGCAGCACGAACACACCGACTTCACCCCAGTCACGGATAAAGGTGAACTGCAGCATGGGCTGACCCAGCTTGTCCTCACCATCGAGGTTTTCGACCGCATCGGTCTGGTTGATGATATCGACGAGGTGCACCGACTCGGTCTTGCCCCAGAATACACGGCCGATACCGGCGCGCAGTGCCCAGTCATCCGCGACGTAGTCCCAGTGCAGGGCGCGTATATCAAAATGCGTGCGTTGCGCGTCATGCTCATCGACACGCAGGTATGGCTCAAACACGAGGCTGTGGTTGCCGCCGCCCCAGCTATGGTAATACTCGGGCTGGAGGGAAAACGAGAAGTTGTTATCGTGCTGGCGGTTGTCGAGTGCATCATGGGCAAAGCCACGCCACTCCAGCGCGATGTTACCGGACCACTCACCTGCCCTGGCCGTGACGGCAAGCAAGAGCAGGACGGTTATGGCAAGACAGCGTTGCATGGCAGTGGCTTAACGTACGCGCTTCAGGCTGGCGCGCGTAAAGTCATTATCGTCAAAGCCGTTACGGAACCGGTAATCCGACCATTGCAGCACGGTACTCTTGCCGGTCTGGTGGTTTTCCATGAACAGTTCATCGGCGCGCCAGTACTGATCGAGATATTGCCGGTAACCGCGAAACACGAGTGTTTTCAGCAGGGCGTTCTTGCGATCATAAAACGCGATCTTTTGCGGGCGGTATTCCTTCTTGTCCATCCAGGCAATCTGCCGCGTGTAACCGGAGTTTTCATCGACGGGAAAGCGTTCGATAACAAAACATTCAAGTCCCTCGCCATTTCCCGGGCAAGGCTCATCACGCAGATACTTGTAGGTGTACTTCTCGACTTCCTGTGAGGCAAAATCCTCGTAGGCAAACTCGCTGCCCATGAACGAGCCGGACTTGTTTGCCGACGAGATGCGCTTGACGCGTTTCAGCGCGGGCAGGTACAGCCACTGGTCATCGTTGCCGACCTTGTGCGAATAGGACAACAAGCCCGTGCCCTTCACGTCACGTGGCCGGTCAAACACGAAAATGCTCTTGTCACCATCGTCCTTGACTTCAAGCACCTTCACACGCATGTCGCGCACGCTTTCCTCGCCGTGGCGGTTACGCAGGATCATTTTCATCTCGGCTTTCGAATCGCCAAAGCCGGTATCACGCCGGTCGGCCTCGACCGCAATTGCCAGGCCCTTTTCTTCCGGTGTTTCGGCAAGTGTCAGTTCAGGCAGGATCGTCAGCAGGCACAGTATCCACAGTGCGTGTTTCATTTTGCTTCTCCTCGATCTTCATTAACAGCGGCGGCAGGAACAGAAAGTCCGCGGCCAGCGCAAAGCTTATGGTAATGGCGGTGAGCAGGCCCATGCCCGAGTTCAACTCGAAGGCGGACAGTGACAACACCAGGAAGCCGGCGACCAGCACGACGGAGGTCACGACCAGCGCCATCCCCACCGTGGTAAAGGCGTAACGCACCGCGTCGGGCGAAGACATGCCCTCCTCGCGGCGGGCCCGCAGGTACTTGCTCAGGAAATGCACCGTGTCATCGACGATGATGCCGAGCGTCATGCTCGACACGACTGACAGGGCCAGCCCAACCTTGCCGACGAGCAGCCCCCACAGGCCAAAGGCCATCGCCGCGGGCACCAGGTTCGGGATCATGCTGATCAGGCCAATCTTCACCGAACGCAGCGCGACAACCAGCGTTAACGATATCAACAACAAGGCGATGGTCGTACCGATCAACATGCTGCGGATATTGCGCGCGCCGATGTGCGCGAACATGATCGTCGAACTGGAACCTTTGGCCTGCATATAATCCGGCAGGTTTTGTTTAATCCAGTCATCGGACATCGCCTCCATGGCCAGCACCTCGTTACTCGACACGTTGTTCATGGTCACGGTGACACGCGTCGAGGATTTGTCGACGTTGATCTGGTTGTTCAGGTCGAGACCGAATGGCAGCGACAATTCATATAACAGCAGGTACTGCGCAGCGAGCGGGCGTTCCTCCGGCAGTTTGTACCATTCCGCATCATCACCGTGCATGTTGCGGTTGAGACGTTTCATGGTATCCGTCAGCACATTCACGTGCATAATGTTATCCTGCGCGCGGTACCACTGCGCAAACTCGTCGAGCTTGCGCAGGTAGGCCGGCTCGGCGATCCCCCCGGCACCCTGCGCCGGGATGGAATACTCGATCATGTAAATGCCTGTCAGGTTCTCGCTCGAGTAATCGGTATGCCGGCGAAACTCGACTGTCTCGTCGAAGTATTTGACGAACTCGTCGTTAAGCTCATTACGCGGCACAAACGACACCAGCACGACAATTGCGCCGGCCATAATGATAATCAGCCGTTTCCGGCTACCGATCACGAAATCAGCGAACTTGCCCATGAGCTCGCTGCCGCGCTGGCGCGGCTTGTGCCTGACCGGCAGGATCATCATGAGCGCCGGCAGAATGGTGACTGACCAGATAAACGAGGCCGCCACACCCATCGAAACAATATTGCCCAGTGTGCGGAACGGTGGCGCATCGCTGAAATTCATCGACAGGAAACCGAGTGCCGTGGTCAAGGATGTCAGGAACACGGGTTGCAGGTTGATGCGCATGCTCTCCAGCATGGCGGCCTTTTTATCGCCCGTACCGTTTAGCTTTTGCAGAAAGGTGATCAGGATATGCACGCTGTTCGCGACGGCGATGGTCATGATGATGGTCGGTGCCGAGGTGGTAGGCGGTGACAGCGCCACGTGCATCCAGCCGCTCAGGCCGAGTGCCGCGAGTATCGAGGCGATGATCACGGCAAGCGAGGCGATCGTCGCCGTGACACTGCGCAGCAATACGGCCAGCAGGATGATGACGAGCAGGAACATGGCCGGTACGAGGGTTTGCAGATCGGTCTGGCTGGCCTCGGAGAAGGCCGAATTCATGACGACCATGCCGGTCAGATAGACATCGATGCCCGGATAATCCTGGCGTATCTGCACGGCGAGTTGTTTGGCGTATTTTGCCGCCTCGGGCACTTCGAGGTGCTGCGCCTTGCCGGGCAACTGGATGGTGACATTCACACCGGTGGTATGCGCATCGGCCGAGACGATACGATTCACCAGCAAGGGCTCTGCCAGGGCCACGGTCCTGATTTTCTCCAGCTGCGCATCGCCAAGTTGTGTCGCATTCTTCACGAGGTCGGCAACGATCAGATCATCTTCCTCGGCATAGCTGTACTGGAAGTTCGTGACGGAATCGACGCGAATGGAATACGGTATCTTCCAGGCCCGGCTCGTCAGATCCTCGATGGCGGCGAGTGTCTCACGCGTAAACACCTTGCCGTCCTTTGGCGCAATCACGAACAGGACGTTGTCGTTCTTCGTGTAGGTATCCTGCAGGGCATCGAAGGCCTGTAGCTGCGGATTTTCCTCACTGAAGAAGATGCGGTAGTCGGTCGTGAAATACAGGTTACGTGCGCCCGAGGCTATCAGGGCCAATATGACGAGGCTCGCCAGCAAGGTCACGTACTTGTGATCGAGAATCCATTCAATAATACGCAGCATAAGTTATCTCCCGCGTCGTCCCTTACGCTTGACGTGTCACGCCCTGAGCGATTCCAGGTAGTCGAACACCGCCCGCATCGTGGTAACGAGAATCTCCTCGCGTTGGGCATTCTTTGCCATGCCGACCGCGCCCTCGATGGTCGCGACGAGGAACATGGCGACACTGTCGCAATCAATATCCTCGCGCACGAGGCCGGCACCCTGGCCGCGGCTCAGTGCCTCGACAATGCTGCGGTGCCAGAGCATGTAGACATCGTGGATGCGCCGGCGAAAGCCCTCGTCGATCGAGGACATCTCCTGTGCGAGGTTGTTGAGCGGGCAGCCCAGCCTGAGCAAGGTATCATCACCCATGGTCTCCCTGGCCTGCCTGATGACCCCGATGATGCCCTCTATCGGGTCACGATACTGTTTCAGCGGCGTGATCCATATCTCCCGAAGAAAGGTGGTCAGGCGCTCCTCGACGACGGCATAGCCGAGTGCCTGCTTGGTCGGAAAATGATGATACAATGCGCCCTTCGTGAAGCCGGTATCCTCGAGGATGCGTTTCAGGCTCGCGGCCTGGAAGCCGTGCAGGTGAAATTCCTGCATCGCGGCATCGAGCAGGCTCTCACGGGTTTGGTCAGGATTGCGTTGCCGTAACATACCGACCAGTATGTATGTACGATGGCCGGTTGTCAACGCATACGATTTTAATTATATTTCATATAGTTACTACTGCTTTTTAAAGTTAATGAATAGCAAGGATTTTGTTTTGCAGCCGGCGTTACCGGCGACTGGCACACACCACAACTGGGGTCGCCTGTACGGCTGCGCGGATGGCCTGGCCATCGCCGAGGCGGCACGTGCACACGCCGGGCCCGTCATCGTCATCACACCGGATACGCCCGCCAGCCAGCGGCTGGAGGCGGAGATCCGCTTTTTCCTCGATGATCCGGCCTGCCCCATCCTGCCTTTCCCGGACTGGGAAACCCTGCCCTACGATATTTTCTCGCCGCACCAGGACATCATCTCGCGGCGGCTGGAGACCCTGTATCGCCTGCCGGGCCTCGAACACGGCATCGTGCTGCTGCCGGTTGCCACGCTCATGCAGCGGCTGCCGCCACGCGAATATGTTGAGTCCGGTTGCCTGGTGTTCGAAACCGGCGACCGGCTGGATATCAGCGGGCTGCGGACCCGGCTCGAGCAAGCCGGCTATTTGTGCGTGCCACAGGTCAACGATCACGGTGATTTTGCCGTACGGGGCAGCGTCATCGATCTCTACCCGATGGGCAGCGCCCTGCCATACCGGCTTGACCTGTTCGACGACGAGATCGAATCGATCCGCAGCTTTGACCCGGAAAGCCAGCGTTCGCTGGACAAGATCGAGCAGGTCCGCTTGCTGCCGGCACGTGAATTTCCGCTCGATGAGGCCGGCATCAGCCGTTTCCGGCAGCGTTTCCGCGAGCGCTTCGATATAAAACCGCAGGACAGCGCGATTTACCGCGACGTCAGCCAGGGCATTGCCTCGCCCGGACTCGAATATTTCCTGCCGCTGTTCTTCGAGCGTGTCGCCAGCCTGTTCGATTATCTGCCGGACAACAGCCTGCTCGTGACGATTGATGACACGGACAATGCCGCGCAGGATTTCCATGACGAGATCCAGCAGCGTCATGAACAGCTCAAGTACGATATCGAACGTCCCCTGCTCGACCCCGATGAAGTCTTCCTTTCGATCGAGCGCCTCGGAGAGTCGATTGCCGCGCATACCGCCATTCATTTGCAGCGTTTCGAACTGGATATTGATGAAACCAGTATTAACTTCCCGAGCAAGGCACCGCCCTCACTGACCTTCAACACGCGCGCGGGTGAACCCGCCTCGGAACTCGTGCGCTTTATTGACCGCTATCCCGGCCGCATCCTGTTCGCCGCAGAAAGTGCC
>JASFJH010000122.1:0-6327 GCA_050122215.1 Granulosicoccaceae bacterium
CGACCGTTACGGTGATTATGTGCTGTTAAAACCCCGCAAGGCCGGCACTGGTTTGCCGTTATGGTTGTTCCCGCCCGTTATTCTGTTGCTGGTCGCGATGTTTGCCTTCCAGGTTATGCGCAAACGTCCCACTGATGAACCGGTAGAGCCGAATTCTACACTCAGCGATGAAGATCGTGAACGCATTCGCCGCGCCCGTGAAGAAGAGCGCAAGCGTCAGCAGGACAAGGATGAGCAAGACTCATGATAGTGGTAATGATCGGCGGCATAGTTCTGATCGCGTTGTGCGTGTGGTGGCTCGGGCGTGCCCTGAAGCGACCGGTTACCGAAGATGAACAACGTGCCCGGCATGAACAGTTTGTCATGACACGGGATCGGCTGCTGCTCGAACTGGACCAGTTGGAAGCAGCGCGTGATAACGACGAGATCGATGTGACACTCGCGCAGCAGGAAAGCCTGCGGCTGGAAACCGAACTGGCGCAGGTATTGCGCAAACTGGAACAGGATGAGGGCGTCACCACCAGTGCGGCAGCACCACATTCACTACGCATTACCGTCGCCAGCCTGCTTGCCCTGTGGTTGCCGGTCTCGGCCGGTGTCCTGTATCTCGCTGCCCAGAGTGAAGAACTGTTATGGCTGGCCGGCTTTGCCAGGCAGGAGCAGTCGTTGCCGAGCAACCATCCGCGCCAGGCGTCGCAGGCACCGGCCACAACTGCCGGGGCAGGCGCCGGGCAACAATCATCCGGGCAGGGCCAGTTCCCGCCACAGGTCATGGAAATGGTGGCGCGACTCGAGCAACGTCTGCAACAGAACCCGGAGGATGGCGCTGGCTGGAAGCGTCTTGGTCGTTCCTACATGGTACTGGGACGGTATCGCGAGGCCGTCTCGGCCTATACGAGCGCCGCCGAGTTGTTACCGGGTGACAGGGATATTCAGCAAGCCTTGTGGCAACTTGCGGCGATTGCGGCCGCCGGTAACAAACACCCGGCCATGCCGGAAGGCACGCGCGAACAAATTGTTGCCCTGGAACGCCGGGTAGGTGAACAACCCGAGGATGCCCAGGCCTGGGCAGGCCTGGCGATGGCGTACGACCGCATTGGTCGTACCCGGGATGCGCAGCGCGCCTGGTCCGAGGCGCACAAGCAGGCACCGCGAGATACTGACATCCTGGCTGCCTATGCCAGTCATGTGTTTACCAGCAATCCTCGCGACCCTCAGGGCGAGGCGCTTGCCCTGTACCGGAAACTGCATGAACTCGCGCCGAAACACCCCGACGGTTTGTGGTTCCTCGGCCTGGCCGCCTACAGCGAAGGCAATATTGCCCGCACCCGCGCCCTGTGGCAGGAACTGCTTGAAGTGTTGCCGCCGGACAGTGAGGCACATCAAAGTGTGAGCGAAGCGTTGGCCGGGGTAGAGCGGCTTTTCAATACGCCGAAATAGTCCCATTAATTGCACGGATGACAAGAACCTGTATCGAAATCGGGACATGCTGGAATATCTGAAAAATAATTTCATTGTCGGGCTGAAGCGTTCACCCCTGGAAGCATGGCGACTATCACTGCTATTACTGGTGGTTTATAGCATCGCTGCGCTGGCAGTCGGCTTCGGTAGCGGCCTGTTCGACGTTGTATTGCTTGAATCAGATCTTGTTTATGTATTGCCGTTGATCCTGTTCGTGTTTCCCTCGTTCCTCGAAGAGGCCGTGTTCCGAGGCATGCTTATACCGAATGATGCCCGTGAACGGGGCAGGCGCTATATCTTCAAGGTGACAGTAAGCAGCAGTGTGATATTTGTGCTCTGGCATCCATTCAATGCCCTGACCATAAATCCACGTGCCCAGGCTATCTTCCTGGATCCGGCATTTCTGGCGGTCACTTTCCTGCTGGGCCTGACCAGCAGCCTGGCCTATATTTTTTCCCGTTCCTTGTGGACGCCGGTCATTATTCACTGGTTAACAGTGTTGATCTGGGTGTATTTCCTGGGCGGGCATAATCTCGTTCTGACCTGATGGCGGATTATTTTTCCGCGATCAGGATCGCGCGCTTCGGTGCCGGGTAACCTTCAACCGTCAGCGCCGGGTTGTCGGCATCGAGGCATTCCGGCAAGGATTCAAAGGTCATCCATTCGGTACTGCGCTGTTCTTTGGTACTGGTCTGGTTGATGTCAACGATCCGCACGTTTTTCAGTTTGCAGCGCTGTGCCCAGCGTACCAGTTGCCCGGGGGAAGGAATGAACCAGACGTTATTCATGCGGGCATAACGGTTTTCCGGCACGAGTACTGTTTGTTCATCGCCATCAATTATGAGTGTTTCCAGGACAAGTTCACCGCCCGGGCGCAGGCAGTCGCGTAACTGCAGGATGTGATCGAGCGGCGAGCGGCGGTGGTACAGCACGCCCATCGAGAATACCGTATCGAAGGCCTCGAGTCGTGGCGGCACATCATCAATGCCCAGTGGCAGGACATTGACCTGCGGGTCCTTGATGTAGCGCTGCATCGCCTCGAATTGCATGCTGAACAATGGTGTCGGGTCAATACCGATGACATTTGCCGCACCCGCGCCGCGCATACGCCAGCAGTGGTAACCGTTGCCGCAACCGACATCGAGTACCTGCCGGCCAGCAGGCGGCGTTATATGCTTCGCCAGTCGCTGCCATTTCCAGTCGGAATGCCACTCGGTATCGATATGCACACCAAACAGTGACCAGGGTCCCTTGCGCCACGGGTGGAGTTGTTTGAGTGTCTTGACCAGCTTGCTGCGGGCGGCGTCATCGATATCAGTTGCAGCACCGATCGTGACCGTATCCGTATCAATGCTGATGGCCGAGGGCGTGATCGCCGGCAAGGCCTCGAGTGCGGCCTGCCATTTCGGCAAGTCGCCATAGCGTCGGGTATCCAGGCCTTTTTCGATCTGCGCCGGCAGGATGTCTGCCCAGCCGGCCATTGGCCCGTCACGCATGGCCGTTAGCAATGCAGTGTAATCAGTCATTTGATCGCGAGCAGTGAGGCGAAGTTGAAGCACTGCATCCAGACATGAACCCGGCCAAAACCGGCCTCGTGCAGTCGTGCCTTGTGGGTCTCGAGCGTGTCCGGTACGAGCACGTTTTCCAGTGCCGTGCGTTTCTGGCTGATCTCGAGTTCGCTGTAGCCGTTGGCGCGTTTGAAGTCGAGCTGCAGGTCTTCCATGAGTTGTTGCTGGCAGGGATCATCGAACACGAGCTTCTCTGACAGGACGAAGGCATCACCGGGCTGCAGTACGGTGGCGATTTTTTGCAGCAGGGCGAGGCGGTCGGCCGGTGCAATAAACTGCAGCGTAAAGTTCATGACGACAAACGAGGCGTCGCGCATTTCCAGTTCCCGGATATCGGCGCAGACGAACTCGACGGGGATCGGGCTGTCATCCAGCGCCAGGTTTCGCTGTGCCGTGTCGAGCATGGCCTGCGCGTTATCGACGGCAATGATGCGGCAGCTGTCATGCCGGATGCGCCGGCGCATGGCGAGTGTGGCTGCACCGAGGGAACAGCCGAGGTCATAGATATGCGTCCCCGGCCGGGCATAGCGCTCGGCGAGCAGGCCGAGCAGGGGGATGATGGTTTCATAGCCCGGCACCGAGCGGCGGATCATGTCGGGGAAGACACGGGCAACTGTTTCGTCGAAGGCGAAATCGACGATCATGTCCTGTTTGTCGGCATAAATGCCGTCCTTACCACGGGTGGATGCCATAGTTGCGCCGGGGCCGATATGCGTGAAAACCAGCGGGTATTTTACCACCAGTACGCGGGCAGGTGCGTGCTATGCGTAATAAGATACCGGGGGTTGCTGTTCAGGCCTCGCAGGCGGCCTCGAGCATAATCAGCTTGAAGGCATCGGCGCGCTGTGCGACATCATGCTCGCCTCGCCACGTATCCTGGAGCTGATAGGCCTCGGCCTCGAGACTCCCCCAGCACTCGCCTTCATCGCGGCCGTTATGCCACTGGATGTAATGCACGAGCTCGTGCACGAGGCGCGACTGATCGTTTTTGTCGGCAGGGTCGAAAGCGGGATGAAGGTATATGGTCAGTTCACGGTCGTAAAAGCCCTTTAACCGCGTGGTCTGGCAGGTGCCGGCATCCTTGATGCCATACTGCTGGCATATGTTCGCCTGCTCGGTGACGACGATGTTGGGCAGGTTGATATTCGTGTCATAGTCCGTGTTCAGGTTGATCCAGTCAACCAGCGCCAGCATGAGGGCATCCATAATTGACTCCCGTGATCCAGACACATGAACCAACTATAGATGAAGCTGTGACATAAATCTGTCACAAAAATATTATTGTTTTGTCACATAACTCCTGTGCCCGGTGCGGACAGGTTGTGGAGCTGGCTGAATAGTTAAATCAGGCGAGTTGCCAGGAGATTGTCTCGCCGGCGCGCAGCGGTACGACTGTGTCCTGGCCAAAGGCATATTCGGACGGTACCTGCCAGCGCTGGCGGGTCAGGGTGATAGTGCCCGTGTTGCGTGGCAGGCGGTAGAAGTCAGCACCATAATGGCTGGCAAAGCCTTCCAGCTTGTCGAGTGCCCCGGCGGCGTCAAAGACTTCCGCATACAGCTCGATGGCCGCATGCGCAGTATACATGCCGGCACAGCCACAGGCCGATTCCTTGGCGTGCTTCGGGTGCGGCGCGCTGTCGGTGCCGAGGAAGAACCTGGACTCGCCGCTGGTCGCGGCCTCGACCAGGGCGGTGCGATGCTGTTCACGTTTGAGTACGGGCAGGCAGTAATGGTGGGGGCGTATGCCACCGGCAAACATCGCATTGCGGTTCATGAGCAGGTGGTGCACGGTAATGGTCGCCGCAATATTGTCACCGGCCTCGCGCACGAAGCTGACCGCATCGGCGGTAGTGATATGTTCGAACACGACGCGCAGGTCCGGGAAACGCTGCAGGATAGTCTGCAGTGTTCTGTCGATGAAGACCTTCTCGCGATCAAATACATCGACCTCGGGCGAGGTGGCTTCACCGTGTACGAGCAGGGGCAGGCCATGTTCCTGCATGGCCTCGAGCGCAGCAAAGGTTTTTTCGATGGCCGTGACACCCGCATCGGAATGGGTGGTTGCGCCGGCCGGGTAGAGTTTGACCGCGTGTACATGTTCATTGCTTGCCGCCCTGGCGATCTCGGTCCCTGCCGTGTTATCGGTCAGGTACAGGGTCATGAGCGGGGTGAAATCCGTGCCGGCGGGTAATGCCGCCAGGATACGCTCGCGGTAGGCCTCGGCCTGCGCCACCGTGGTGACCGGCGGTTTCAGATTCGGCATGATAATGGCGCGGCCAAAGCGTGCGGCGGTATGGCCAATCACGGAGGCCATGCCGGCATCGTCACGCACGTGCAGGTGCCAGTCATCGGGGCGGGTTATGGTCAGGCTTTGCATAGGCCGCGTGATTATGACATGACTGGCACCGGACCTGCACCCGCTTATTCGGAAAAACCCTGCGTCGTGTAGCGCTCGACTGTGAGCGTATCGGACCAGTAACCCGCTGGCAGGCCGGCCTTGCGTTTCAACTGGCCGAAGAACTCCTCGGGAGTGGTAAGGCTCTCCCAGACGGTTGGCAGGAAGGTGCCTTTGCGATCGCCTTCGGTCAGGATCAGGCCATCCACGCCCGGGCGCAGCTGCGCCAGTAAATCTGCCTCGCTGCTGAACCGGATCGGTTCCGCCGGGTTCAGGACCTCGATGTGGATGTGCAGTTCATCAAACTCGTCTGCGCTGACAGGCGGGAAACGCGGGTCACGAAACGCGGCATCAAACGCATGCGCGGCGACATCTTGCGCGAGGGAACGATAGGCCTGAAGGCTGCCGATACAGCCACGTAGCTGGCCATGTTTGTGCAAGGTGACAAACGCCGCGCCGTGCGCGCGCAAGGATTCCGGGATGTCTTCGCCAACAGTGGCCGGGAGGCCGGTTTCAAGTCCGTGCCGGATCGACTGACGCGCAAGTTGTAACAGGTAGTGTTGCTCCGCGCTGTCGAGCATCTCAACTATCAGTTGCGGTAAAGGTATAGGCGCCGTAGCCAACCACCTGGTCGCGTGGCCCGGCCGTGTCGCCCGAGTTACGCAAGTCAACGGTATGCGCACTCAAGTGATGGCGGCGCGCCATCTCCAGCATGCCGAGCACCGGGTTACGACCGCAGGCATCCTCGAAGCCGATGGCCTCGCTGTTCAGGGTTTCGATGGCTTTCGAGGTGGCGCTGTCCATGCGCTGCGCCGTGGCATAGTCGTGGTAGTGACTCAGGTCCGAGCTGATGACGAACAGGGTATGTTCATCTGCCCAGAATTGTTCGAGCACCTCGGCGAC
>JASFJH010000123.1:0-6293 GCA_050122215.1 Granulosicoccaceae bacterium
ATGGTAAACCTGTACCCGGTTACCGCCGATCTCCTTCGCTACCCGGCAACTCGCCTCGGCCTCCTGTAACAAGTGAGTGTGACTGTCATGTTGCGCATTAATAACTACCAATCCGGCACTCATTGAGACGGCAAGTTTCTTGCCATTCCAGACAAAGCCGCGTTCCTTGATGATTTCAAGGTATTCCGAAGCCAGATCAACCGAATCCTCGAGTCCCATGTTTTCGACCAGGATACCGAACTCATCACTGCCAATCCGGCCGACAACACCCCTGTCGCCTACGGCTTCAGCAAGTACTTCCGCAATTTTCTTCAACAGGGCATCCCCATATAACAAAGCATATGCCGGTCATTGTTTGCCTTGCTTTGAACCAGCAGGTCCTTCAGGTGCTTTTCAAATTCTCGACGGTTAAGCAGGCAGGTGAGCTGATCATGGGTAGTTTCATACAGCAGTTTCTCATGCAGTTGCTGCAGCATGCTGTACTGGGCGCGATCCATGATTGGATCATCGGCGTTATCAACAATCACCGCAGTTTCCTCGAGTAACTGCTCGGCCAGTTCGACCATGCTGATAGTACGTTCTTTTTCCCCGAGCAAGTTCACAAATACAAGCTTTTCCGTATGTCTTGCGATCCAGGCAACACGAACACGCGAGGGGTCATCTGTATTGACCTCGAACACAACCCAGTCGCCCTCTTCCAGTCGCCTGACACGATTCAGCGCCTCTTTTCGCTTCTCATCGCGGGCCACAAACTCCTCGCTAATGAGTTTGTCTGCTTCGCTTTCTTCATTCAGTGCCTTGTTTGTCGCACTTGATTCAGCGACCTTTTCAACATTTTTCTCGTACTCTTTGTTCTGGATTTGCAGCAACAGATCAAGCTGATCGTCAACACGTTTAAAGACAGTGGAACTGCCATCAAACTCATTGTTCATCAGGCCAACCAACCAGTTCAGTGATTGATTAATACTGGCCTGTACCGAACTCTCATTCTCATGGCCAGTCAACTCAAGCCGGGCAATCTTGTTAATCACATCACGGGCAATATGTTTGCGATCCGTAAATATCGTGTCATCGACCAGCGCGATCTTCATGAGCGGGATTTCAAGTTTTTCCAACCAGAGCTTGAGTGCCGCGGCAACCTGCAGGTCATGCTTCATCGAGTCGAAAATATCCGTGGTGACATCGATCACCTCGTCATCGTGCTCGGCAATCGCCATGTCTCTATCGGCACCCGTCTTGCGCAGGGCATCAACGACGCGCTCCTTGATGCTGCGACCATCGTCGCGTGCCTCACCACGTCGATCAATCGTGGTCAGCGCATCGATAATCTGGTCGGAGGAAAAACTTGGGCCATGTTGTTGTTCTGCAGCGGCGCCCGTACCGGCCTCGATACCGGCTTGAATATCAGCTCCGGTTCCGGCTTCAGTGATACCTGAGGCTGTCCGTGCAGCTGCACCACTGCTACTGACTGTTTTGCGTAACTCGCGCAGGTCATGCACCAGGTCGTACAGATCAAGTGCCTCGGTCGGTGAAATAATCTGTCGGTCGTGTTCGGATGGCAACGTGCCCGATACCTGTGGTTCTGCGCCAGTATCCTGTTTTACCGTCTGCCCGGCTGCTTTTGATACTGTTACGGATTCTGGTTCAATATCCGGCTTTACTGTATCTCCTGCTGCTTCTGGTTCCGCCACGGTCTCTGTTTCAGTTTCCGGTTCAGCGGATTCTTCTTTTTTTAAGATAACGCCTTCTTCAGGTTGAATACCCTGTTCGATCAGGATCGCATTTACGTCCTTGTAGACATTACCGAGCTGGCTGATCAACACCTTGTTGAGCACCTTGTATATGGCCAGGTTAACGACATGTTCCAGACCCAGCTGCATCAATGCCTCCTGCAAGGCATTGGCATACAGCATTGGCCCGTACGGGTTGTTGTTTTTGTCGATCTTGGAGTCAAAGATAATCGACAGGCGCCGGTGCAAATCATTCAGTAGTTCGCGGTGCTGCGAAAAAACACTGTCAACGATACCGGAGGCGGCCAGCCAGTCCTCGAAATCATTTTCTTCCACAAGCGACAGCGAATCCGTACTGATGTCCGAGAGTGAAACATCTGCTGCCTGTGTGGTGGTGTCATTCTTTTCCAGGCCCTTCAGTATGGCACCGGTAAACCATTCTGCCAGCGACGCCTTGCTCTTGTTCAACACCCCCATGGCATTGAAGTAGGCATTCTGGGTACGGATATCCTTGATGTCCTGTGACAAATCAAACAGGGTGTCGACCACGGTGGAACAGAACTTGTCGAGAATCCTGTCAATACTGTCAATCACTACCTGGTCGCAACGCTGAATGATCGTGCTGTAATCAACGGTACCTGTACCGGTTGCCAGCTTTGCCGACGCCATCGCGATGATATGATTCTGGATTTGCTGCAGGCTCAGTGGTTCAGGATTGACAAAGGCGACGCCCACGCCGTTGTCCTCATGCCGGACAACGCGTGCGCGCATGCGCAGTGGCCCCACCTGTTCACCAGCCAGTGTGCTTTCCACAACTACTTCCGCACCGCGCTGCAGTTGCTGCAGGGCCGTGGTCACAGGCGTGCCCTGCCGGCCGGTCAGGTACAGACCACCGATACAAAAGTTCTTGACTGCAATACTCAGGACATCATTGTCATCAAGATACAGGCTGGCTGGCAGATCCAGCGCATAGCGCTGGGCCAACCGGCGTTCCTTCCCTGGCGTGCCGCTTGCAGACGGACCAGCTTTCAGCGAAGTCATGTGAAATCCCATTTAGCCGGGTACGTTACACACCGACTAATCACCCCAAACAATTATTAGTATCGAACAGATTCGGGGAAATTTCACGCGGGATGGGTGCTTTTTTACCTGAAAACTGCAAAATTTTTCAGATTATGAACAAGCGTCTGTCACCGCACTGTAACAGTGCGGAATCGGGAACGCCGTGCGAATGTGAAATATTGGTGCGTCGCTGTGTTATTCACCGGCGGCAGAAAGAAATTCGCGGCGTTTTTTCGCCTTCGATCTCTTTAGTCTGCATCCGGATCATAACCCAGGTTCGGCGCCAGCCAGCGCTCTGCCTCGGCCGATGTCATGCCCTTGCGCCGGGCGTAGTCCTCGACCTGGTCGCGGTTGAGCTTGCCGACCGCGAAATAACTGGCGTCCGGATGACTGAAATACCAGCCCGATACGGAGGACGCGGGCCACATTGCGTAGGACTCGGTCAGCAATACGCCCGTGCTGTGCCCGGCATCGAGCAGTTGCCACAGCGTGGCCTTCTCGGTGTGATCCGGACAGGCCGGGTAACCGGGTGCCGGGCGGATACCCTTGTAGGCTTCATGGATCAGCTCCTCATTGCTGAGTGACTCATCCGCGGCATAGGCCCAGAATTCCTTGCGCACTCGCTCATGCATGCGCTCGGCAAAGGCCTCGGCGAGGCGGTCGGCCAGTGCCTTGAGCATAATCGCATGGTAATCATCATGCGCCTCCTCAAAACGTTTGACGTGCTCCTCGATCCCCAGCCCGGCGGTCACGACGAAGCCGCCGATATAATCAGTCAAGCCGCTGTCCCTTGGCGCGACGAAATCGGCCAGGCAGCGGTTCGGCTTGCCCCTTGGGCGCTCGGTCTGCTGGCGCAGGTGATGCAGGATCGTTAGCACCCCGTCATGTGCCGTATCGCTATAGACCTCGATATCATCGCTACCGATCTGGTTGGCCGGGAAGAAACCCACCACGGCTCGCGCCCGCAACCAGTGTTCATCAATGATCTGTTCCAGCATGCGCTGCGCATCATCATACAGTTTGTGCGCCTCTTCACCCTTGGCCGGATCATCGAAAATCTTCGGGTAACTGCCCTTGAGTTCCCAGGTGTGGAAGAACGGTGTCCAGTCGATATAGTCGCGCAGTTCCGCCAGCGGATAATCATCGAACACGCGCGTGCCGGTAAAGGTCGGTACGGGTGGTGTGTACCCTGACCAGTCAATCGGCGTACGGTTGGCGCGCGCCTGCTCGAGTGACAGCCAGTCAATCCGCGCCCGGCGGCCAGCATGATTGATACGCACCTGTTCATACTCGGCACGGACCTCGTCAATAAAGCTGTCCTTGTTTGCTTCACTGATCAGGTTTTGCGCCACGCCCACGGCACGCGAGGCATCCTTGACCCATACGGTCTGTGACAAATCAAACATGGGATCGATCTTCACCGCCGTGTGCGCCTTTGATGTCGTGGCGCCACCGATCAACAACGGCCTGGCGATATTCAGCCGTTGCATCTCCTTGCCGATATGCACCATCTCGTCGAGTGACGGCGTGATCAAACCGGACAGGCCGATAATATCGGCATCGACTTCGATGGCCTTATCAAGAATCTGCTGTGCCGGCACCATCACGCCGAGGTCGATGACCTCGAAGTTGTTGCACTGCAGCACCACGCCGACAATGTTCTTGCCGATATCATGTACGTCACCCTTCACGGTCGCCAGCACAATGCGGCCCTTGGCACGAGCGCCTGCTTTCTTTTCCGCCTCGATATACGGGATCAGGTAGGCCACGGCCTTTTTCATGACACGCGCGCTTTTCACGACCTGCGGCAGGAACATCTTGCCGGCACCGAACAGGTCGCCGACCACGTTCATGCCATCCATAAGCGGGCCTTCGATCACCTGGATTGGGCGATCAAAGTGCTGCCGGGCTTCCTCGGTATCGTCTTCCACATAGGCATCGATACCTTTCACCAGTGCGTGGGCAAGACGCTTCGCCACCGGCCAGCTGCGCCATTCAAGGTCTTCTTTCTTTTCCGTCGTGCCTTCGCCTTTATATTTGTCGGCGATCTCGAGCAGGCGCTCGGTCGCATCCTCGCTGCGGTTCAGCACGACATCCTCGACACGTTCGCGTAACTCTTCCGGCAGGTCGTCGTAAACGGCCAGTTGCCCGGCGTTGACGATGCCCATGTCCATACCGGCCTGGATAGCGTGGTACAGGAATACCGAGTGGATGGCCTCGCGCACCGGGTTGTTGCCACGGAAGCTGAACGACACGTTCGACACACCACCGGACACCAGCGCATGCGGCAAGCTCTGTTTAATCGCGCGCGTCGCCTCGATGAAATCGACACCGTAGTTGTTGTGCTCCTCGATACCTGTCGCCACGGCAAAGATGTTCGGGTCGAAGATAATGTCTTCCGCCGGGAAGCCGATCTGCTCGGTAAGCACCTTGTAGGCGCGCGTGCAGATCTCGACCTTGCGTTCGTAGGTGTCGGCCTGGCCGGCCTCATCGAAGGCCATGACGATCACGGCCGCACCGTAGCGGCGACACAGCCGGGCCTGCTCGATGAACTTGTCTTCGCCCTCTTTCATGCTGATCGAGTTGACCACGCCCTTGCCCTGGATGCACTTCAGACCCTCTTCGAGGATCGGCCACTTCGATGAATCGATCATGACCGGCACACGGGAGATGTCCGGCTCACTCGCGATCAGGTTGAGGAACACCCGCATCGCGGCCTCACCGTCGAGCATGCCCTCGTCCATGTTCACGTCGATCATCTGCGCGCCGTTCTCGACCTGCTCACGGGCAACGCTCAGGGCTTCATCGTAGCTCTCTTCGAGAATAAGGCGTTTGAACTTCGCCGAGCCGGTGACGTTGGTGCGTTCACCGACATTGGCGAACAGGGACTCTTTTGTAATGTTGAAGGGCTCGAGGCCGGACAGGCGACAGGCCGCCTCAATCTCGGGGCGTTTTCGTGGCGGGTACTTGCTGACTGCCTCGGCAATCGCCTTGATGTGTGGCGGTGTCGTGCCGCAACAGCCGCCAATAATGTTCAGGTAGCCGTTTTTTGCCCATTCCTCGATCTCGGCGGCCATCTGTGCAGGCGTTTCATCGTATTCACCGAACTCGTTCGGCAAGCCGGCATTCGGATGCGTGTTGATATGGCAGTTCGCCAGCCCGGCCAGTTCCTCGACGTGCTGGCGCAGCTCTTTTGCACCGAGCGCGCAGTTGAAACCGAAACTGATCGGCTCGATATGGCGCAGCGAATTCCAGAACGCCTCGGCAGTCTGGCCGGACAGGGTCCGCCCCGAGGCATCGGTGATCGTGCCCGAGATCATGACCGGCCACTTGCGGCCCTGCTGCTCGAAGTATTCATCGATCGCGAACAGCGCGGCCTTGGCATTGAGTGTATCGAAGATGGTTTCGATAAGTATGATATCGATACCACCGTCGATCAGGCCTTTCAGGGCCTCGCTGTATGAGGTTTTCAGTTGATCAAAATTGATGTTGCGAAAACCC
>JASFJH010000124.1:0-6240 GCA_050122215.1 Granulosicoccaceae bacterium
TTAAATGAAGCAAGTGAAAGACGTGACTCAATATTATCGAATACAACCAGAACAAGCCGGGTACATGCATTTTGAGCTGGATGCTTACGATTTTCTGGATAAGCTGGGAGAGGAGCTTGAGCTTTCCGATTTTGGCAAGCCTGTGCAGTACGCATGGAAACCTGTAAAAGGAAAATTTATTCCTAAATCGTCTGGTGCCACGATAATACCGGATATTTCGACCTGGCAGACAGATTTGCTGATACTTAACCAAAAGGCCTATGACGGGCTGAAAGACATTCTGGAACCCTATGGCGAGCTATTACCGGTTGAAATAGGGCCTGACACCTATTACCTGTTTAATGTACTGGAACGCCTTCCAGATGATGTCATTGATAATGAGAATTCAGAATATGAATATTACGAAGAGGAAGCTGTCGGGTTTCGTGTCCTGAAATTTGATGAGAATAATATCCCGCAAGACAAGCTGCTCTTCTGCTTGCATAATGATTTTGCATACAATATCTATTGTGATGAACGTTTGAAAAACATGATCAATGAAAAGGGACTCTGTGGCTTGTATTTTAATACGATACTCATTGATCCTTACTTTAAAAAATGATTTTGCAAGGGCAAAGCTCATGAAGCTTGTACAGAAACGCTTTCTTAAAGACAGCAGGGAATTCGAAATTATCGATGATGCCGTCTATGTGCGGATCAAAGGACTGTTAAAAGAAGAAAAATTGACCGTAGGTCTGTCCATATTGAATCCTGAACCGGCGGTGAACGGATCAGAACTGGTATTTTATGGCCGTTATAAATCCGAACCGCTACTGTCACTGTTTTTGAATAAACCCAATACCAGGGAATTTAACGCCTTTGTCGATACGCTGAAGCAAAGAGTATCAGGAGAGGATAACGCCTTTGCCGGCGCTGAGTCAGCATCCCCTGAAACTTCACAACCTGAAGCCCCGGGTTGGAATGTATATGAGGAACCACCTGAGTTCGATGAACCTGACGAGACGCGAGAGAGAATCAGCTTTCAGCCTGTCAATGCAGAAAGAGTGGATGCTGACATCACCATGCTGAAAACCTACCTGGATGAGGGTGATATCAAGCCCCTGCTTGATTCTCTTGAAACACTCAAAGCGGAACCTCAAAACGAAGCAGCCTTTCGGAAAGTGATGGATACCTACAACGATCTGGGCTTCAATCAAGGCGCGGTATTGACCTATGCGCCCTATCTCAAGGTACTGCTATCTAAATCCATGTAGTCATCAATATTTGGGGTCAGAGTAAAAATTAATCGGAATAAAAGTGGTCACCACCCTTATTCAAAATAATCGAAATAATCGGGTCAGAGCACAGTTTCCACTAATATAGGCCAATACTGTACTCCGACCCCCCTTGGCCTGGACGTGCGGCTGTTCAGTTCCGGGGGCAACCCGTGTAGGAGGAGTGAGATGGGTGCACTGCAACGTAACGGCTTCAAGGTGAGAATGTTCCAGCGCGCCATGCGCTTTGCCAACGTGCTGGCCACGTTACCCAGCAAACTGGTGCCACCACCGTTTCGCCTTATGCAAATCGGCAGTGCCTACTGGCAGTCACGTGCCCTCTACGTGGCAGCGGAGCTGGGGGTTGCCGATACCATCGGCGATGGCGAGATGACGAGCGATGCAATTGCTGATGCCCTCCACCTGCACGCCGACTACCTGTACCGCCTGCTGCGCATGCTCGCCTCCATCGGCGTCTTCGAAGAATGCGGCGAGCGGCGCTTTTGCAACAACAAACTCTCCCACTGCCTGCGCAGTGACTCGCCAAAGAGCGTGCGCGACATCGTATTACTGCACAATTCACCCGAAATGAGCCGCCCCTGGTTCGAGGCCCTTGGCCCGGCATTGCGCAACGGCGAGGTGCCCTTCGTGCAGTGCCATGGCGAGGAGTTGTTCGACTACCTCGACCACCACCCGGAGTTCGATGCCGGGTTCACCGGCGCGATGGACTCGGTGGAGGCGCTGACCGGAATTGATTACCTGGACGACTTCGACTGGGGACGCTTCGAGCGCCTCATCGACGTCGGCGGTTCCAACGGCAGCAAGTCGCTCGCCATACTCAAGCGCAATCCAGGGTTGAAGGCGCTGGTTTTCGACCGCCCGCAGGTGATCGAAAATGCCGCCGCCGGCTGGCGCGGCAAGGTTGACGCGGAGTTGCTGTCACGCGTCACCTTCAGCGGCGGCGATATGCTGGAGAGTATTCCCCCTGCCCACTCGGAACGCGATATCTACCTGTTTATCGCCATCTTCCACGGCATGGACGATGCACAGGCAGAAAAGGTACTTGCCAACCTCCGTACGGCCTGCGGTCCGCACCGCCCTGCCATTGCCATCATCGACTGTGTGGCCGAAGCACAGCACATCGACCCGACCGTCGCCAGCTTCGATATGCAGATGCTGATTGGCACCCGCGGCCGCGAACGCACCGAGGCCGAGTGGCGTGCGTTACTCAAACGGGGCGGTTTTGCATTGCAGGAGATTGTCGCGCTGCGCACGTTTGCCCGGTTGTTGGTTGTCAGTAAATAAATGGGGTCACAGCACAGTTTTCTCTAACATTAGAAACAATTGCTCTCTGATCTGATCCCAATTTTCTGACGAGGAAATGCTGTCGAAGGTTCTGTTATTAACATCTAGAAACCAGCTTAAAAGGGGACGGAGGAATTAAATGTTGACCACTACCTGTGGATGGTTAACAAATAACCCCTCCGTCCCTTTTTTCTGTAATAATTGGATAATTAATAATCTTCTGTCACTTGTTTAATAGAAGTAGCAATGGATAAAACGCCGTACCTATTGCAGTGGATTGAAGGGCCCGTGTCGGAACAGCCCGCGGGCCGCTGCGAGGTGAAAAACGCCGATGCGACTGATGCCGAGCTGCTCGATGCCTACTCGCGGGCGGTAACCGCGGTCGTGGATGCCGTTGGCCCGGCCGTGGTGAGCATCCGCGTGGGCAAGCCGACCGTGTACGGCGAACTGCTGGGCGCCGGCTCGGGTGTCGTCATTGCCCCGGACGGCTATATCCTGACCAATGCCCATGTCCTCCAGGGCGCACGACATGCCGCGGTGAGTTTTACCGATGGTACCCTGTCGAACGTTGAACTTATCGGCATCGATCCCGCCACGGATCTGGCGGTCATCCGCGCCAGCAAGACCCGCCTGCCCTACGCCACTTTCGCTGAATCGGCCGGCTTGCGAACCGGGCAGCTGGTGATCGCCATGGGCAATCCCCTCGGATTTGAGTCAAGCGTCTCCACCGGCGTCGTCAGCGGCATCGGGCGAAACTTGCCCGCCGAGGGTGGCCGGTTGATCGAGAATATCATCCAGCACACAGCGCCACTGAATCCCGGCAACTCCGGTGGCCCGCTTCTGGACTCGCGCGGACATATTGTGGGGATCAACACCGCTATCATCGTGCAGGCCCAGGGCATTGGTTTCGCCATTCCCGCCGACACGGCCAAGTGGGTATTGTCACAGCTGCTCCGTTACGGGCGCGTGCGCAGGGGTTATCTCGGCATCGTCGGTCGCGACCGACCGCTGGATGTGGATCTTGCGCGTGCCCTTAATATTGAGAACGAGCGCGCCGTGGAGGTGGTCAATGTGGACTGGAATGGGCCAGCAGGGGGCGCCGGCATCCAGGCCGGCGACCTGTTGCTTGCGCTCGATGATCGAGAGGTGGCCTCGATCACAGACCTGCTCCGCTGGCTCGCTGAGCTCGGACCCGAGGTCTCGGTGAAACTGAAGCTCCTGCGCGGCGAACAGATCTTTACTGTCACGGTCACCCTCGTCGAAGCAACCTGACGGAATAAAAAACCGGTTCAGAAAGCAATTGTTTCAAATATCGAATTAAAAGGATCAGTACTAATAAAAGGGGGCGGACGGATTAAAAAATAACTATCCCTACCCTCTCATCCAGTTAATCTTGTCAGAGATATCACAAACAAATGAGGTCCAAATTCTGTGTTCCGCCCCATTTATTGTGACGCTTGTAGCAATTCCACAATCCCGGGATGGTAGATACCTCGCCGCATGGTATATATTCTTGTTCCCTTCCACCCAAGGAGATATTTCCATGCTGAAACGCACTACGTTCTTATCGCTGATCATGCTCACGCTTCTGGCCGGTTGCGGCAAAGAGGAGCCGAAGGAAGCAGCCGCACCCGAGGCTGCAGCGCCTGAAACCGCGCCGATGGAAGCACCGGCACCCGAGGCTGCCATGCCTGAAGTTGCGCCGGCGGAAGCACCGGCACCCGAGGCTGCTATGCCTGAAACTGCGCCGATGGAAGCACCAGCAGCACCCGAGGCCGCAGCACCTGAACCTGCACCGGCGGAACCTGCCCCTGCTCCCGAAGCAGCCGCACCCGCTGTGCAGAGTACTGCAATGGGCAAGAAGGTGTATGACAGCATCTGCGTTGCATGCCATGCCGCCGGTGTTGCCGGCGCACCAAAGGTCGGTGACAAGGCCGCCTGGGCTGCGCGTATTGAACAGGGCGTGGACACGCTGTACGCGCACTCGATCAACGGCTTCCAGGGCAAGTCCGGTGTGATGCCACCAAAGGGTGGCAACATGAGCCTGTCGGATGACGAGGTCAAGGCTGCCGTCGATCACATGGTGGCGCAAAGCCAGTAATACCGGGTACGACTACCTGCTGATCTGCCTGCAGTCAGCATCCAGGGAGGGGAGTGGTGTCAAAGCACCCACTTCCCTCCTTCCTTTTTAATGTAAGCTGATATGCATGACCATGCATTTTAGAATGACTACCCTCCTTGTATCAGCATTGCTTCTTACCGCCTGTGCCTCAACGAATGACTATGATCATGATCCTGACGAACAACAACTGCTCGGTAGGGTATTGTCCAAATACGATGGCAAGAAAAGATCAAATATAGGCCGAGGTATAGCAGAAGGCCTTGTTGTTTTACCTGTTTTTATTATCTCGGGCGGAAATATCATACTGGGTGGTCCCTCGTCCGGCGGGGAACGATACCCGATTCAATATCAGGTCTTACTAGAATCCGGGAAAATTCTGGAATTTACTCACTACTATACCGGGTTTAACGTAGGGGATTGTGTCACCGTATTCCTCAGCGAAAACATAGAGCGATACCCCCCGAGAATAGCACCCGCCACAACTGACGATTGCTATCTACTCGAAATACCCGAAGCAATACAGGGCCAGAAGAACTAAAGACACGGGTTCGTAAATAATTATTCCAAGAATAAAATGGGGCGGTACCCTTTTTATCTGAATTCTGTTAATACTGACCGAAATTCGAATCATAGCGGAGTTGGCTATGAAAACAGGGCTGTTCATATTACTGGCTATGCTTTACCTCTCCCCTGCCCGGGCGGAGCTCGTCACGGGCACGGACGAGATGGCACAGCTGCCCTTTTGGGAGTGGCGTAACGACTACATGACACTGCGCTTCGTACAGCGTCTGCCTGACCAGACTCGCGCCTATTTTGCCGGGCGCGGTTTCAAACCCGCCGAGGTGGAAACCATCGCCGGCTATTGCATTTTCCAGACGGTGTACACGAATACCTCCCCTGCCGACAAGCCGCGCGTGATTCAGCACGATATCCGTGACTGGCAATACTATTACAAGGGCAAGACCTACCCGATGAAACCGCGCGAGGACTGGAAACCGTTCTGGCAGGAGAAGAACGTCGCAACACCGCAGATCGTCGCCTTTGAATGGTCACTGCTGCCCAGTGTACAGACGTTCCAGGCGAGCGATTACAACTGGGGCATGAGCGTGTTCAAAGTGCCGCACGGTGCGAGTTTTGATCTCGATATCACGTGGCAGGTCGACGGCCAGCCGCAAACGGCAACGGTCAAGGCCATCACCTGTGCCAGAGATGAATACATCGCACCGCAATAGGTAAACGACATGAATCCGTTACACAGGGTTTTCTTTTTATTGCTGCTGGCCGGCCTGCTCGGCCCACTACCGGCGCTATCGGCACAGCCGAATGTCCTGCACCCGGTGCAGGGCCAGCCGCCCGCGCCCGGGTTTGAACTGAAGGATATCGATGACCGGCTCCACCGCCTGTCGGATTACCGTGGCAAGGTCGTGATCGTGAATTTCTGGGCCACCTGGTGCCCGCCCTGCCGCTTCGAACTGCCCTCCATGGAAAAACTCTGGCAGGCCACCCAGGACAAGGACGTAATCATGCTCGCGATTAATATTGGTGAGGATGCCGATACGA
>JASFJH010000125.1:0-6212 GCA_050122215.1 Granulosicoccaceae bacterium
GCACCGGTATGACGATATTACAATCGCCGTCACCTCACCCGGATTCCGGCCTGCGCCGGAATGACGATATTACAATCGCCGTCACCTCACCCGGATGCCGGCCTGCGCCGGAATGACAAATAATAACTGGCTCCTTCATTTGAGGTAGACCTTACCCTTTTATACCCGAGGCCACGACGCCGCGTATAAACCAGCGCTGGAAAAACAGGAACACGAGCAGGATGGGCAACACCATCATTACGCCGAAGGCGAAGATGTCGCCCCACTGCAACGGCGGCAAGGTATAAAAGGTGGCAATGGCCAGCGGCAGCGGCCGTACCGCATCGCCGCTGGTCACCATCAACGGCCACAGGAAGACGGCCCACTGGATGAGAAAGGTCAGGATGGCCACGGTAGCAAACACGGGTTTGCAGTTGGGCACGATGATCGTGACAAAGGTACGCCACACGCCGGCACCGTCGATACGTGCGGCCTCTTCGAGCTCGCGCGGCAGCCCAAGAAAGAAGGTATAAAACAGGTATACCGAAAAGGCATTGGCAACAAACGGTGCGATCTGCACGAGATAGGTATCGCGCCAGCCGAACAGCGTGACCTGGTAAAACAACGGCACGGCAATCGCCTCCAGCGGCAGGATCAGCACTGCCAGTAGCAGCGCAAACAGTAACCGGCGCCCGCGCCACGCCAGCCGGGCAAAGGCATAACCTGCCATACTGTTGACCACGAGTCCGAGCAACACAACCATGCCAGTAATAAACAGGGAGTTGAACAAATAACGGCCAAAGTTCACGCGTTCAAACACATCGCGGTAATTGCGCAGGTCCCATTCACCCGGCACAAACGCCAGGTGGCTGCCCGCCTCGACGAGCACGCGTGCCTCCGGTTTCAGGCTGCCCACCACCATCAACAGGATCGGCGAAACAAACAACACGGCCAGTACGCCTAACGCGGCATAACTCAAACCAACGGCCATCACACGGCGCAAGGTCATAAACGCTCCTGCCGGGTGAGGCGGCGTTGCAGGACGGTCACCAGCAACACGACGAGGAAAAAGATCACCGTAATGGCCGCGCCCCTGGCCACCTGTTGCCGGGAGAAAGCCGCCTGCACGGCTTCATACATGACCGTGGTGGTGGCATGACGTGGCCCACCGTGCGTCATGATCTGTACCTGTTCAAACAGTCGAAACGCGAGGATGGTGGTCACGAGCATGACAAAGATTAACGGGTTGCGCAGTTGCGGCAATGTTATGTGCCAGAAGCGCTGCCAGCGGCCGGCGCCGTCAATACGCGCCGCCTCGTACAGTTGCTCCGGGATACCCTGCAAGCCGGCCAGCAGGATCACCATCTGAAAACCGACGCCCTGCCAGATGGAGGTGAGCATAATGGCCGGCAACGCCAGCCAGGGATCGTGCAGAAAATCCCGCGGTTGCCAGTGACCCAGGCTGATCGTCTGCAGAAAACCGTTCAGCATGCCGTCGGGGCCCGGCGCATAAATCAGGATCCACACCACTGCCACGAGGGACAAAGGAAACACCACCGGCATGAAAAACAGTGTCCGGAACAGCGCCCGTCCCTTGAGTGGCTGGTGCAGCAACAGTGCCAGCGCCAGGGCCAGCATGGTCTGCGCAGGCACGACCACGATGGTGAACAGCAGATTGTTCAGCAGCGCGCGGGTAAACACCGGATCGTCGAACAGGCGGCTAAACTGGGTCAGGCCGACAAACTCGAGCGGCAACGGCGAACCCAGACGCAGGTTGGTAAATGACAGGCCAATGGCGAGCAGAAAAGGCACGGCGACAAAAATCAGCAAACCGGCCAGGGCCGGCAGCGCAAACAGCATACCTGCAGAGATCCGCGCTCGTGGATGCATGAACCTATGTTAGCCCATTATCGGGCGTCGATGGGCGGATAGCCGTGATTGTCGCGGATGTCCTCGTCGATGAGGCGCGCGGCCCGGTCCAGTGCCTGTTGCACGGCCATGCCATTACGCACATCGGCAAACGCCTGGCGAAAGCTGGCACTGATCACCGGGTAGGCCGGGGTCTGTGGCCGGGGCACGGCATAGCCTTCGGCGAGTTGCACGACAAACAGGTGCAGCGGGCCGCCCGGTTGATACAGTTTTGACTGGCGGATCGCCGTGCGTGTCGCCGGCACTGCGCCATTCGCCCCGGTCATGGCCAGGATCTGTTGCGGCTGCAACAGGTACGCGATCACTGCTGCGGCCTCCTCGGGCACGTTCGTATGGCGTGAGATCCCCCACACCCATGAGCCCTGGCCCGTACGACTGCCCTGGCCGAAGTCCGGCAGCGGTACGAGCACGAGGTCGTCGGCAAAGGCATCATGATAGCGGCGGTATTCCCAGTGCCCGGCCCAGGACAACGCAACCCGGCCCGTGACAAAGGCGGCATCATCGACATTCGGGTCGACACATCCACTCGTCAGCCAGCGCTGCACATGGGTCATGGCAGCCACCGAGGCGGCACCATTCAACACACCACCGGCCTGTTGATAATCGCGGCGATCGATGAGATCGCCACCCGCCGATTGCAGCAGCGGCGAGAAGCCATAACTGAACCACTCATCGGGATAGTTGAGTTTCAGATCGAGCACCGCGCCGTCCTCGTCCAGCGAGGCCAGCCGTGCCAGTAGCTGCTCAAACTCTGTTGCACTCCAGGCCTGTGCCGGATGCGTGGGGATGCGGGCACTCACTTTTTCCAGCAGACTGCGGCGCGCATACAGGGCCAGACCCGAATCAAACGTGCCGACGCCATACAACTGCCCCTCGTATGTGCCCTGCTTGATGATGGATGGCAGCAGATCCTGCTGCAGGGCTTCAGGCAACAAGGTTTGCAGTGGTTGCAGGTGGCCCTGCCAGGCATAGTTGTACAAATAGGGCACATCGAATTCGAGCAGGTCGGGCAAATCGCCGGCGATGGCCGCCGCCTGCACCTGGGCATTGTAGGAACGCTCGGGGATAAAGGTCAGCGTGATCTGCACATCGTCATGCTGCCGATTGAACACCTGTACCTGTTGTTCGATGGTCCGGCGCTCCCCGGCCTGGCCGGCATGTGCCCACACCGAGACCTGCACCACGTCCGTATCGGGCGTCGCGTGTTCAGTCCGATCGCAGCCCGGGAGTAACAGGCAAGCCAGTGTGAAAAGAATTAGCCTCATCGTTCAAGGAACAGTCAGCCCCTCCTTTTTGTTCTACTTCGCATCCAGTGCCTGCAATAACATGTCGTGGTAATCCCGGATACGCTGCACGTAACGCACGGGCTCACGGCCACGCGCATAACCGTACTTGAGTTTGCGGTAGTACTGCTTCTGCGAAAGCAGTGGCAGCACGGCTTTCAGATCGTGCCAGCGGTCCGGGTCCTTGCCCTGTTGCCTGGCCAGGCGGCGCGCATCATAAATGTGCCCCATCCCCACGTTGTAGGCCGCAAGTGCTATCCACGTACGATCCGGTTCTTCAATACTGTCCGGCAAACGGTCGCGCAGACGCGCAAGGTAACGGGCACCGCCGCGAATACTTTGCTCAACATTAAGACGGCTTTTAATCCCGACCTCCTTCGCCGTGGCCAGGGTAAGCATCATGATGCCGCGCACCCCGGTCGGGCTGCGGGCGTGCGGACGCCAGTGAGACTCCTGGTAGGCCTGTGCCGCGAGCAGGGACCAGTCCAGGCCGTACTTTTGCGCCGCCGCCTCGAATTTTTTCCGGTAGCGAGGCAGGACACGCCCGACCTTACGCGTGAAGACACGCGTATCGACATAATCAAAGACATCGATAAAGCCGTAGTACTTGTTACGCAACTGGGCCAGTTCGCCGCTGGCACGGAATTTCGCCAGCCAGTTGTTCGCCCTCTCCTGCAGTCCATGTGCCGTTTTCGGCAGCAACCAGGCGAGCGGCTCGGGCTCACTGATCGCAAACCGCACCGACAGTTCGGGAAAGTAACGCCGGTTAAGCGCGACAATATTCGAATCACCGATCGTACAGTCGAGTTGTCTGTCCCAGACCTGCTCGAGGAAAGACTCCGTGTCGTGGTCGTGCGCCGTCTGCCAGGCAAGTTGCGGGATGGTTTGCTGCAGTTTTTCGAGGCGTTCCACGTAACTCGTCCCGGCGGGCACGGCGAGACTCAGACCGACGAGATCAGCCGGTTGTGTTGGCCGCACACCCCCTCGGCGACACACCACCTGTTGCGTGACGTTCTGGTAGGGATCGGAAAACAGGAACCCGTTTTGCCGCTGCACGGTGCGGGTCACCCCGGCCGCGGCCATATCCACTTCGCCACGCGCCACCCTGGTCAGGATCTCGGCGAGGTTGTCCTCGATGACGAATTCCACTTCGACCCCCAGATGCCTGGCAAAGGCCGAGACGAGCTCATACTCAAAACCGGCCAGGCCGTCGCGCCCTTCGTAATGTGTGGTCGGCGCATTGCGCGTCACGACAACAAGCTTTTTGTTCTCAAGGATACGATCGAGACGCGGTTGTTCGCCACAGCCGGTAAGCAGCGATACGGCAAGTAACACACAGGCAAGACAACAATAACGAAGCCCATCCCGATTGCCGTTACCCTGTCGTGCTGGTAATACATGCCTCACTGTTTTAACAAGCATTCGCCCTGGTTTCATGCCACTGAATAATTATATCTTAGTTGTTTTTTTGCACTTTTAAATCCGAATACTTGTATCTCTTTGCACCGCTATTCCCGTACGAGACATATTTACCAGGGGATAATGGTGCCGTCGTAGCGATAAAAACGGCCGCTGTCGGACGGTTGGAAGCCTTCCACGAGCTTGCGCATATTGTGAACACTTTCTTCCACCGAGTAAGTGCCCTCACTGCCGCCCATGCGTGTCCGGACCCAGCCGGGATGTACCAGCAGGATGCCTATACCCAGGGGCTCGAGTTCATAAACCATGCCTTTCATCACGGCATTCAAGGCGGCCTTGCTGGAACGGTAGGCATAGTCATTGGGTGTCTTGTTATCTTCGATGCTGCCCATCGTGCTCGTGATCGTCACCACGAGGCGTTTTTGACTCTGGGCAACATTGCTGCGCAAGGCTTCCGTCATGCGCGCCGCGCCCAGCGTGTTAACATTAAGGGTGTCCTGCCATGCCGCATAATCAATACTGCCCAGCTTGTCTTTACCCCAGCGCTCGTAATAGACCCCCGCATTGTTCACAAGCATATCCAGCGGGATGTTGTGCAATTCGCTGGCAAGCTGTTGAATATGATCGGCATGTGTTACGTCAAGCTGATGGATCGAAATCGTGTCATGCTGTCCGGCAAGCTCGTGTAAATCCGTCGCTTGCTCGGGGTAACGGCACGTCGCATACACGCGCCAGCCAAGCCCGGCATATTGCCTGACCCACTCCAGACCAAGTCCACGATTGCTGCCTGTCACGAGAATACTCGACATGACTTGATTCACCCATTCACCGTCTGACTGGTCATGCCTCCAATACTAAAGGAATCACCGTGCAGGGGTAAGGGCTGCCTTATTGGTCAATAAAAGCAGGGTATATCCGTTGTTACCTTGCGTTGTTTTTCTTCACTTGAACCGACATCGCCCGGCACAACGACTATAATAGTGAATATTATTGCAAAGGGACTGCTGCGATATGCGCCGGCACATTGTCATCATCCAGGGACACCCGGATGCCACCAAACATCATTACGGCCACGCGCTGGCCGAAGCCTATGCGCAAGGCGCGCAGCAGGCCGGCCACGAAGTGAAAACCATCAACGTCGCCGAGCTCGATTTTCCACTGCTACGCAGCTACGAGGAATTTTACGAGCTGGCGCCACCGCCGATCATCCAGCTATGTCAGGACGACATCCGCTGGGCCGATCACCTCGTGTTTATCTATCCGCTGTGGCTGGGCAGCATGCCGGCGTTGTTAAAGGGCTTCATCGAACAGGTGTTCCGCCATGGCTTTGCCATGGAGGCAGGCAAGGGCGGCAAGTTCTGGAAAAAATTACTGAAGGGCAAATCAGCGCGCATCGTCATCACGATGGGCATGCCCGCGTTCCTATACCGCTGGGTCTTCCGCGCCCACAGCCTGAAGAGCCTCGAAAAAAACGTTCTCAAGTTCTGCGGCATCAAGCCCGTGCGGGAAAGTCTGATCGGCAACGTGGAAGGCAGTGCCAAATACCGCGAGCGCTGGCTGAAGAAGATGGAAGAACTGGGCAAGGCATGCCTGTAACAACCT
>JASFJH010000126.1:0-6121 GCA_050122215.1 Granulosicoccaceae bacterium
GCATGCTGAACATCCACCCCGCCCTGCTGCCAAACTTTCCCGGTCTGAATACGCATGAACGCGCGCTGCAAGCCGGTGTCGAAGAACATGGTGCCAGTGTGCACTTTGTGACGACGGAAGTGGATGGCGGGCCGATCATCATCCAGGGACGGGTGCCGGTTGAGCAAGGCGATACGCCGGACAGCCTCGCCGCGCGCGTGCTGCAACAGGAACACCGCATATACCCGGAGGCGATCCGCCTGTATGCTGAAGGCCGGATCAGGATGCACAACAACCAGGTTTTACTTGATGGCAAAGCCTTACCACAAAATGGTATCGAATATAGCTAGCCTGCTGGCCGGCCTGCTCTGCCTGCTCTTGCCGGTAATGGCCAGCGCGGCGCCAGTGCCCGAGTTCACTGCCCATTACCAGTTGCAGCGTGGCAGCAGTACGGTCGGTACGCGCACCCTCAGCTTCACACGCGAGGGCCAACACTACACGCTGGATTCTGTCATCAAGGCCAGCGGTCTTGCCGCCTTTATCAGCCCGGACCCGATCCGGGAAACCAGCCGTGGCATTATTTCGGACAAGCAACTGCTCAGTTCGCATTACACACGCAATAACAGCAACAAGCCGTCGCGCAATATGCAACTTGTCTTTGACCACGCCCAACAGCGGGTACAGAGCATACTGCCCCAGCCGGTCACCTACCCCTTCAAACCCGTCATACGTGATCTGCTCAATGAACTGCTCGGCTTTATGTATGCAACGACTGGCAGTAACGTGATGCAATACAGCATCGCCAATGACTCCCGGCCAAAATACTACAAGCTGGTGAACCTGGGTCCGGAGACAGTAAAGACCAGCGCGGGCGATTACCAGGCCATCCGTTACAAACGCACCCGGGTTGGCAAACAGGATCGTCATACCTTTATCTGGGTCGCGCCCGCCCTGCACAACCTGCCGGTAAAGATAGAAAGCCACAAACGCGGCACAACAAGCAGCATGTCGCTGACAAAGGTGGATGGCTTGTAAGCAGCCACTGCACAGTGCTATCGTGACAACATAGTTATTAATGAAATCCGGCTGGCGAAACAGTCAGCAGCATACAAAACAATGGAGTGAACTGCGTACAGGGAGCATGTGCAATGAAAAAGATCGTGATTTGTTGTGATGGTACCGGTAATGAATATGGCAAGAACAACACCAATGTCGTTGACCTTTATACCATTGCACAGAGAAACAGCCAGCAGACCACTTATTATGATCCGGGCGTGGGCACGGGCGGCTGGGAATACGACGAGGAAATCGGCAAGCTGACGGCCAGGCACGACCAGGCGACCGGGGCCGGTCTGCAGAAAAATGTCGATGACGCCTACCAGTTCCTCATGGAGGTCTACCAACCGGGTGACCTGATCTACATGTTCGGCTTCAGCCGCGGCGCATTTACTGTTCGCGCACTCGCCGGCATGCTGCACAAGTGTGGCCTGCTCTACCCTGACAATGACAATCTCGTTGAATATGCCTCCAAGTTGTATAACACCGATAAAAAGAAGGCAGCCAGGGAAGGCAAGGATATTGACAAGATTGCCGCCGGCTTCAAGGCCACCTTTTCCCGGCCCTGTCCGGTCCAGATGGTAGGTGTCTGGGATACCGTCTCGTCACTGGTCATGAATGCCGGCAAACGCTTCTACAACACAACCCTGAACCCGGACGTAAAATTCGGCTATCACGCGCTATCCATCGATGAACGCCGCAAGGACTTTCCACCTTGCCTGTGGGATGAATCGAACCTGCATGCCGGCCAGACAATCGAACAGGTCTGGTTCGCCGGGGTGCATTCAAATGTGGGTGGCTGGTACGATGAGCGCGGGCTATCCAATATTGCCCTGCAATGGATGCTTGGCAAGGCCAGGCAACAGGGACTTGAAATAGACGGGGCCCTGGCCGCACAACTGCGCTACCGGCCAAACCCGCATGAGGCCGGCGATCCACCGGGGAAATTCCATGAATCCTTCTCGGGATTCTGGCGCTTTCGGGGCAGTCGCCGCCGCAAACTGCCGGACGGTGCAAATATTCACAAAACCGTTATCGAACGTATTGAAAACGCGGCAAACAAATACAGACCCGCCAACCTCCCGGATAGCGTCGCCGAGATACGACAGAAATATAATATCGTCGATTAAGCAGCATATAAAGCAGCTTGCTACCCCGAAAATATTGCTTGATCCATCAGCTGTTTAAGGCTACATAGTCACTGCTTTTGCATGGAGGTAGTGACCTTGAGCGTTGACATTGATCTGCTAAAAACTTTCCTGGAAATCAACCGGACACGGCATTTTGGCAAGGCATCTGAAAACCTGTTTGTAACCCAGTCGACCGTCAGTGCACGCATACGCCAACTCGAAGAAATCGTTGGCGCACCCGTGTTCACGCGCACGCGCAATGATATCCAGTTAACTGCGGCTGGCCAGCGCCTGCTCCATCATGCTGAAAACATATTGACGATCTGGAACCAGGCCCGTCAACAAATCGCTATTGACAGTGACCAGCAGGTGCCATTCAGTGTCGCCGGCGTCCCCAGCATGTGGGATATTGTCCTGCAGGACTGGCTCAACAAGGCCTGCAAAAAGCGCCACAGGCTCTCCATCAGTGCCGAGGTGATCAATCACGACACGATCGTTCGGCGCCTGCGGGATGGCACGCTTGATCTCGGCTTTACTTTCGATCCCCTGAACATCAGCGAGATCGAATCAAAAGAAATACTGCGTATCCCTTTGATCATGGTATCAAGCAAGGACAAACTCACGGTTGAGCAGGCAACGCAAACCGCTTATGTCCTGGTTGACTGGGGCACGACCTTTTCGACCATGCACGCCAGGACTTTCCCTGATCTCCCGTCACCGCACTTGCGTACCAGCCAGGGACGAATCGCGCTGGGTAACCTCCTGGTCAACGGCGGGACCGCCTATCTTGCTGAACCGATGGTAAAACAGCAGCTGGCAAAGGGTAAGCTATACAGGGTCAAGGGCGCTCCCGTAATAGAGCGCCCTGCCTTTGCCAATTACCCGCAAGCCAGCGAGAAAACCGGGCTTATTGACGAGCTGATATCGATATTGCCTGTTAAATTACTCAAGCCTCGAGGTAGTCGTCAAAATCGTTAAGCATTTTATCCAGGCGTTTTTGCTCCTGTAGTTCTTCAATGCGGCGTCGGATTTCGTATTTTTCTATACTGTTGTCTTCCTTGCCTGCCTGGTCCCCACTGTCCGGACCATCGAAATCCACGCAATTTTCATCGTCATCAAGCAAATCATTAATTTCGGTTTTTGCCATCGCTCGCACTACCTCGCAGAACATGTGATGGGGTTGTCTGATATGCGCGATTCTTTTTGCAGTCAGCCTTTACTGCAAATTATTTTTTTCGATTGTGACGTTCGATATTTTCGATTGTTCGACTATCTCTGCCTGGCCCGAATCCATAGCGCCGGTCGATGGTTATCATCGATTTATATTGTTGTACTTGCGGGTTCTTCTGCCGTGTAGTTGCCGGCAGCGCAAATCATATTGCGTGGGTAATCACGGCAAGTGCCGAAGTTTTTATTATGGAGTACACCTCATGAAATACACCACTATCTCGCTTGTTGCTGCCATGCTGCTTGCTGGCCATGCTATTGCAGAGGAAAAAAGCGCTGATGAAAGCAACGAAGCAGCAAATAATGCTTATGAACAAAAGCTTGGCGAGTGCATGAAGCAGGCCAATGACAACGGCGTCAGCGATGATGCCCTGGACAGCTTCCTCGAAAACTGCGTGTCCAGCCAGAAAGAAGAAGGGTAATCCCGCCTTCCGACCGGTCTACACAACCGCAGCCTCCTGAATCGCGGAGGCTGCGGTTTTTGTCGGCAGGACAGAATTCCAGGTTAGCCGGCGTTTATTTGGAATAATAATCAAACACCTTCTTGAGGATATCCGTGGTGCGGGCAACAGGATCAGTGCGTATGCGACGCTCTTCCTCGGCAAGTTTCAGAAACAGCCCGTCAAGCGTTTTGTCAGTGACATAACCGTCCAGGTCCAGTGCTTGTGGATCGATATAACCAGTCAAAAAGTCTGCCTTGTCGATAAATTTCTTGTAGGCGTTTGTCACCCCTACCTCGTTCATGGATTCACTGACAAGTGGCTGGATCACCCGGCGCAAGTCGGCCGACGTCCTTTCCTGGAAGTAGCGGGTTGCCGCATCATCGCTACCGGTCACAATCGCCTGGGCGTCCTGCACGCTCATGCCCTTGATGGCGTCGAGAAAGATCTGCGTGGTTTGTGGAACGGCCCGCTCGGCGGCCTGGTTCATCGCGGCGATAAACCGATCGGCGTACTTGTCCTGGCCAAGTTTACGCGCCAGTTTTTCCACCTGCGTCAGGGTGTGCGGCATCGGGATGCGTACCTGTGCATCGTTCAGGTAACCTCCTTCCCTGCCGAGCAGTTCGATGGCGCGTTGCACCCCGACAGACAATGCATCAAGAATGGCGCGGTTCATATCGGTCTGTCCCGGTGCAACCTGGCTTGCCTGTGGTTGCGTAACAGCCGGAGCCACATCATCATCGCTGAACAAACCCTCAAGAAAGCTCTTCCAGTCCGCCTGTGCGGCAGGCAGGTACATAAGCCATAATGTCATCAAGATTGTTATCCGGTAGCGCATAACTCCTCCAGTGCGTTCTATTGTGGTGTCAGCAAGCTTGAATAATCATTGTCCGGGTTGTTTACTGCCTTGCTGATCGGGTACAGATCCATTTCCTCATCCGGGTACGGCTTGAGCAGGGATTGCAATGTCCTGCGCTCATAAAAATCCGGGTTGAGCCAGGTATTCCAGGCCGTGGCCGGCAGGATCACCGGCATGCGCGGATGAATCTTTGCCATGAGCCTGTTCGCCTCGGTGACAATGATTGTACAGGATTCGACCTCTTCACCGCTTTGCTCATCCTGCCAGTGCTCCCACAGGCCGGCCATGGCAAACGGCTCGGCATCCTGCATGCGGACATGGTAGGGCTGTTTGCCCTGGTTGAGTTTCTGCCACTCGTAAAAGCCGGTGGCCGGGATCAGGCAACGGCGGTTCTTGAAGGCATCGCGATAGGACGGCTTGTCGGCCACCGTTTCCGCGCGCGCATTGATGGTCTTGGAGGCGATCTGTTTATCGCTGGCCCAGTGCGGGATCAGCCCCCACTGCATAAGACTGGCACTGCGTTCATGTCGCGGCAGATCCGCGCGCACCACGAGCACATCCTGCGACGGCGCAATATTGTAGCGCGGCTGGATGGCGGCCTCGTCACACTTGAAGGCCTTGATACCGAACCTGGCTTTGAGTTTGTTCGCTGACGCTGTCTGATTATAGCGGCCACACATAGTTAAGCGGTAAAATCCGGTACCAAACCCTTACAAAAAGACAAAATTATTGACGCCCAATCCATGATTCAGCGCGCATAACGTCCCGGCTCTTTATTAAACCTTTCCAGGCAGCCCTGAGAGCAAAAGACATACTTTTTACTATCATATTCGGTCTGATTTGTCGCCGTCCATTCATCAACACGCATGCCACAGACAGGATCTGTTACCCATGAATGTGTTTCGGATTTGCGATCCCGCAGGCCGCCATCTTCCAGCCAGAGCACCCTGTCCGCGATCTCTTCCACCCTGGGGTCATGTGTCACCATCAGTACCGCGCAACCATCATCACGGGCGATATCGTGCAGGATCATCATTACCTCCTGGCCCTTATGCGAATCGAGGTTACCAGTCGGTTCATCGGCAAGGATGATCGGCGGCTGGTTTATCATGGCGCGAGCAATAGCAACGCGTTGCTGTTCGCCACCCGACAAGGTGCCCGGCAATGCTTGCCGGCGTGCAGTCAAACCGAGCCTGTCGAGCAGTTCAACCGCACGTTGACGTGCCGCCTTGATGCCGCCACTGGTCAATTGTGCCGGGAAAAGAATATTTTCCTCGACGGTCAGCGCCTCGAGCAGGTTAAAGGCCTGGAAAATATAGCCAATCGTGGTTGCCCGCAGGGCTGCCAGTCCTGCCTCGTCCATGGTGCTGATATCCCTGCCATCAATAACGATCTTGCCTGATGTTGGCGCAAGCAGAGCACCGAGCATG
>JASFJH010000127.1:0-6109 GCA_050122215.1 Granulosicoccaceae bacterium
TACCACGCGGCGGGCTGAAGTTACTGAACACCGACACCAGCACAAGGCCGATGATCACCCACAAAATCAGATTTTTACCCATATCGTTCAAGACTCTTGTCCTCGGCCGGACAGTGCGCCGGCATTAGTCATATACAAGAGAGTGTAACTGCTCGTCTCGCGAAGGCAAAACGAACAAACCCTTGTTGTTTATCCGCCTTTATAACCACGTCCAAGCAGGTAGACCTCGCGGGAACGGGGGCGGGAGGCCTTTGGCTTGCGCACGACGACCTTGTCGAACGCAGCCCGCAGGCTCTTGAGCGTCTCATCAAACCCTTCACCCTGGAACACCTTGATGAGCAGATCACCGCCAGGGCGCAGCACCTGATGGGCAAAATCCATTGCCAATTCAACGAGATAGATACCGCGCGGCTGATCGACGCTCCTTGTACCACTTATATTGGGGGCCATATCCGACATTACAAGGTCTACCGGCCTGCCCTCAAGCGTTTGCATGAGCTGCTGCAATGGCTCGTCCTCGCGAAAATCGCCCTGGATGAAGGTCACCCCCGCCAGGGCATCCATTGGCAGGATATCCAGCGCTATCACAAGGCCCTGGTCACCCACGAGTTCCGCGGCCAGCTGCGACCAGCCGCCAGGTGCCGCCCCGAGGTCAACTACGGTCATGCCGCGGCGCAGCACGCGGTCCTTGTCCTGGATTTCGAGTAATTTGTAGACCGCGCGGGAACGATAGCCCTCCTTCTGGGCCTTTTTTACATACTCGTCATCAAAATGCTCACGCAGCCAACGACCACTGCTCTTGCTACGCGCCATACCTGTTCTCCCGGCTGTGCCGGCGCAGAATACGCCGCGTCCGCCACGCCAGCCAGAATGCGGCAAGCAGCGCGTAGCCGGACAGCCACAACATGCCCTCTGTCGTGGCCGGCACGACCAGGATCAGGGCAACTGCCAGGACGAGCACAAGTGCCAGCTCCAGCTTGACTGTATTAAATGGGCTGGCCGTCACGCCCGTACCCTTTTGCTGGGTTACAGGCGCGTCTGGCGCTATACTCTGCGACCGCTCATCTTGCCCGGACATGACTATGCCTTCTCTGACTGCAAAACAAATTCGAAACCTTCGTGCTCAGGCCCACCATCTTAAACCAGTGGTGATTATCGGCGCCAATGGCCTGACTGACAATGTGTTGAATGAAATCGACCTGGCCCTGACCCGGCATGAGCTGCTCAAGGTGCGGATCAACGTGGGTGACCGTGATGCACGCGATGCCGTGCTCGAACAGATTCTCGAACAGTGCCGGGCCGAGCGTATTCAACGGGTTGGCAATATTGCCGCTATCTACCGTCGCAACTATGACAAACCGCGCATCGATCCCGGCAAACCTTAAAACCTATTTGGCATGATTTACGGGATTTACAAACAATCCTGTTAATCCTGTCAAATGACTTATTGTTTTGGCGATGCCACGACCAGGGCGAGCCCTGCCAGGCTGTTAATCAGAAACAGGACCGAGGAAATGCCATGCAGTTTGCCGAAATCGGCGGCTGCTGCACTGCCCTCGACCAGGCCCCCGGCTTTCAGTTCCGCCATCATCGGTTGCAGTACGAATTGACCGATAACCACGATGATCAGCATGACCAGAATAACAAGTGTTCGCCAATGCCTGATCCCGGCTCTATACAGTCCACCCAGCAATAACAGTCCACCGCAGGCCAGACCGATATAACTCATTGCCGTGAACATCTGCCCGGCGAGCATGCCGGCCAGTTGTCGATCATCGAGTTCGGCAAACAGGATCGGGGCCACCATATAGCCGGTGATCCACATGCCGCCGACCCAGAGAGTGAGTAACAGGCGTTCAGTGGCGAAAAACAATCTCATTTTTGGGGCGCTTTAGTATTGATGATTTATGAATGCAGATTGATGATTAAAAGCATTCATCACTCCGCAATCATCGATTTAAATATACTGGACTTCGAGGATTTCGTATTCAATTTCGCCGCCCGGTGCCTGCACGATCGCGATATCGCCTTCTGACTTGCCAATCAGTGCACGTGCGATCGGCGAGGTTACCGAGATCATGTTGGCCTTGATATCAGCTTCATCTTCACCGACAATCTTGTAGGTCACTTCTTCGTCGGTGTCACTGTTCAGCAATATCACCGTGGAACCAAACACAACCTTGCCACCGGCATCCAGCTTGGTCACATCAATAACCTGCGCATTTGAAAGCTTGCCCTCGATATCAGCAATACGACCCTCGATGAAGCTCTGCTGTTCACGCGCCGCGTGATACTCGGCATTTTCTTTCAGGTCACCATGCTCACGCGCCTCGGCAATTGCCTTGATAACACGGGGACGATCTTCATTCTTGAGCTTGTTGAGCTCGTCGCGCAGTTTTTCCGCGCCAGCGACTGTCAAAGGGACCTTATTCATGCCCGCAGCTCCTCATGCAATGTCTGCAAACGATTCACTTCACCCTGGCATTCATAATCGAGCGCCATGCAAATGGCCTGGGCACCGGCAAGGGTTGTTGTATAGGCAACCTTGTGCTGCAGCGCCTCGCGTCGAATTGTATAGGAATCAGCAATCGCCTTGCGCCCTTCCGTGGTATTCACAATCAGGGCAATCTGGTCATTTTTAATCATATCGACAATATGCGGTCGACCTTGCTCGACCTTGTTTACATGCTCGCACTTCAAGCCAGCCTCGTTAAGCATTTTCGCTGTACCATCTGTCGCGATCAATTTGAAGCCAAGTTTTACCAGGTCCCTGGCAACGCCAAGCGCAGCCGGCTTGTCGACATCGCGGACACTGATAAAGGCACGGCCATTTCTTGGCAGGCCGGTGCCTGCACCGAGTGTCGCCTTGCCAAAGGCCTCACCAAAACTGCGGCCAACGCCCATGACCTCACCGGTCGATTTCATTTCCGGCCCGAGGATGGGGTCAACGCCCGGGAACTTGATGAATGGGAAGACGGCTTCCTTGACCGAGAAGTACTTCGGTACAATCTCGCCCTTCACGCCCTGGTCAACGAGTGATTCGCCCACCATGCAACGGGCCGCGATCTTTGCCAGCGGTCGGCCGGTCGCCTTGGAGACGAAGGGCACGGTACGTGAGGCACGCGGGTTCACCTCGATGATATATAGCTGATCATCCTGCACGGCGAACTGGGTGTTCATCAAACCAACAACACCGAGCTCCAGCGCCATGGCCTTGATCTGTTCACGCACCATGTCGGTCATTTCCGCGGACAGCGTATAAGGTGGCAATGAACAGGCCGAGTCGCCCGAGTGCACACCCGCCTGCTCGATGTGTTCCATGATGCCGCCGATAATCACGTTCTTGCCATCACTGATGGCATCGACATCCAGTTCCACGGCATTATTGAGAAAGTGATCCAGCAATACCGGTGATTCATTCGACACCTGCACGGCCTCGGACATGTAGCGGTTCAATTCGTCCTGGTTGTAGACGATTTCCATGGCACGACCACCGAGCACGTAGGACGGGCGCACCACCAGCGGGTAACCGATTTCATCAGCCAGTTTGATCGCTTCTTCGCTGGTGCGTGCCGTCGCATTCGGCGGCTGCAACAGGCCCAGCTTGTTCACCATCTGCTGGAAGCGTTCACGGTCTTCGGCACGGTCAATTGCATCCGGCGTGGTGCCGATAATCGGTGCACCGGCAGCCTCCAGGGGACGTGCCAGTTTCAGTGGCGTCTGACCACCGTACTGCACAATGACACCCTTCGGGTTTTCCTTGTGGATGATCTCGAGTACGTCTTCAAGCGTCAGAGGCTCGAAATACAGGCGATCCGAGGTGTCGTAATCAGTGGAAACGGTTTCGGGGTTACAGTTGACCATAATGGTTTCATAACCCGCATCACGCAACGAGAATGCCGCGTGGACGCAACAGTAATCAAACTCGATGCCCTGACCGATACGGTTCGGCCCACCGCCAAGCACCATGATCTTTTCATTATCACTCGGCTCGGCCTCGCACTCTTCCTCGTAGGTGGAGTACATATAAGCCGTATCTGTCGCAAACTCGGCGGCACAGGTGTCCACGCGCTTGTAGACCGGGCGCACATCCAGTGAATGACGATGAGCGCGCAGATCATTTTCACTCACTTTCATCAGGCTCGACAGACGCAAATCAGAAAAGCCCTTACGCTTTAACTGCCGCATCAACATGGCATCAACATCAGCCAGCGATTTGCCCTTGATAACCTGCTCGGTACGAATAATGTCCTCAATCTGCGCGAGGAACCACGGATCGATTTTCGAGATGGCATGGATTTCTTCAAGTGTCATACCGGCACGGAAGGCATCACCGACATACCACAGGCGACTGGCCCTTGGCGTGCCAAGTTCCTGCTTGATGGTGTCGAGCGCATCCTGGTCAGCAAGGTCGACCATCTCGTTCAGGCCATCGGTACCAATCTCAAGACCGCGCAAGGCCTTCTGCATGGATTCCTGGAAGGTACGGCCAATCGCCATGACCTCGCCCACCGATTTCATCTGCGTGGTCAGACGATCATCGGCGTGCGGGAATTTTTCAAAGGTAAAGCGCGGTACCTTCGTAACGATATAGTCGATACTCGGTTCGAATGACGCCGGGGTTGCACCACCGGTAATTTCATTTTGCAGTTCATCCAGTGTATAGCCGACAGCGAGCTTGGCCGCGACCTTGGCAATCGGGAAACCCGTTGCCTTCGAGGCGAGTGCCGAGGAACGTGATACGCGCGGGTTCATCTCGATGATGATCATGCGACCATTTTCCGGGTTGACCGCGAACTGCACGTTGGAACCACCGGTATCGACCCCGATCTCACGCAATACCGCCAGCGAGGCATCACGCATGATCTGGAATTCCTTGTCGGTCAGGGTCAGGGCCGGCGCGATCGTGATCGAATCACCAGTATGTACACCCATCGGGTCAAGATTTTCAATCGAGCAGACAATGATGCAGTTATCGTTACGATCCCGCACCACTTCCATTTCGTATTCTTTCCAACCCAACGCCGATTCTTCAATCAGCAACTCATTGGTCGGCGACAGATCCAGGCCGCGTTCGCAGATCTCGAGGAACTCGTCCTTGTTATAGGCAATACCACCGCCACTGCCACCCATGGTGAACGACGGGCGAATGATTGTCGGGAAACCGATCTGCGCCTGTACCTGTTGCGCTTCTTCCATGCTGTGGGCGATTGCCGAGCGTGGCATATCCAGGCCAATCTTTCTCATCGCCTGACGGAAGCGGTCGCGGTCTTCGGCCTTGTCGATAGCATCGCGTGACGCACCGATCATCTCGACATTGTATTTTTCCAGTACACCCTTGCTGGCCAGGTCGAGTGCACAGTTCAATGCCGTCTGGCCACCCATGGTCGGCAGCAATGCATCGGGACGCTCCTTCTCGATGATGCGCTCGACGGTCTGCCAGTGAATCGGTTCTATATAAATAGCATCCGCCATCTCCGGGTCGGTCATGATCGTTGCCGGGTTCGAATTGACGAGAATGACGCGATAGCCCTCTTCGCGCAGCGCCTTGCAGGCCTGGGCTCCGGAATAGTCAAACTCACAGGCCTGGCCGATCACAATCGGGCCGGCGCCGATGATAAGAATGCTGTTTATGTCAGTACGTTTTGGCATAGTGTATTTATATCTTTACCACGGGGAGCACAGGGAACACGGGGAATTGAGAATTTGATAGCTCTGCCCCGTGCACCCCGTGTCCCCCGTGGTTCATAATTTGTTTTCTTTCATCAGTTCAATAAAATGATCAAACAACGGCGCGACGTCGTGCGGCCCCGGGCTCGCTTCCGGGTGTCCCTGGAAACTGAAGGCGGGCTTGTCGGTGCGTTCAATCCCCTGCAAGGAACCATCAAACAGTGAGCGATGCGTGGCGCGCAGCTGCGTCGGCAAATTCTGATCATCAACGGCAAAACCGTGGTTCTGGCTCGTGATCATGACCGTACCCTTGTCGAGATCCTGGACCGGATGGTTACCACCATGATGTCCAAACTTCATCTTGACGGTCTGTGCACCACTGGCCAGGGACAGCAACTGGTGGCCGAGACAGATGCCGAACAAGGGCATGTTGGCATCG
>JASFJH010000128.1:0-6087 GCA_050122215.1 Granulosicoccaceae bacterium
CACTCTTGATGATCTCCACATCGGCGGTGAAGGTATCCACCGAATGACTCTCCTCGGCAGACACCCTGGCCGTACCATAGGAGTACACCGCAAGCGTCGTGTTCTCCATCGGGTCGGGATCGCTTGCCGACATGGTACGGTCAACACTGAAGGTACACGACGCACTGGCCGCGAGCGTGCCGGTGCACGTTGTGCCCGCTGCTGTGGTCACGGCAGTCGTGAGGTCACCCAGATGGTGCAGGATGGTCGTGCCATTGTCGGCCGGTGCAGTGTTCTCATTCACATAATCTGTCGGCGCGTAGCCGGTGATATAGTCAGCAACCCATACGAGGTCGAGTGGCACCACGCCCGTGTTCGTGAGCACGAAACTGTAGGTCACTTCATCGGCGGGATCGGCCTTGGCCATGTTGTCGCCGCTCTTGTTGATCTCCAGCCCACACAGCGGCAGTTCGCCACCTACCCAATCGTGCAGTCGTGCATCGATGGAATGCGAGGCACGGGTTTCATAGATGAAGTTTGTAAAACAGCCCAGTTCCTCACCGAGTTGGCGATACAGGGCAGTCAGATTGACGAAACCCTCGAAGAAGGTCGTGGTCGGGAATCTGTCAGTCGCCCCGCCCTCGCTCGGCGCGGCCACGTACGGCCATGGCGCGGCAACTGTCCCGACACCCTCGTCAATCACGTCATTGCCCTGTTTGAGTTCACCCGTGTTGGAGATGGCACAGGAGATACCGTTACACTGCGGGAAACATGTCGTACACAGGCCGGCCTCATCCCCGCTCCGCACGAGCGGCTCGAGCGGGCCCTCGCAGGTCACGGCACCCGCGCCCTGTTCCGCATCGACCAGATCCTGGCAGTTGGGACCACGGTAGCGGAAGGTCAGCAGCTCGTAGGCCCGGCCGCCGGACTCGAAGTTGGCGATGATGGCAAGATCACCGTCCTCGCGCATGAAGTTGTAGGGCGGGTCACCGAATTTGTCGCCGTCCGCCGGTTGCGGTGCCGGACGGTCCAGCAGCCAGGCACCCAGCGAGGCGCTGCCATTGCCGACCGCAAGGTCAAGGCCCATGTAGAGCAGGACGTCACCGAGCTCGTGCCATTGACACTGGACATAGTCAGGCGTCTGACCCCAGTAGGGGTTCTCGCCCGGTTCGTCGTGGGCCGGGTTGTTAATGACGACACCGAATTCATCCGTATACGGCGTGCAGATCGGTGTGCCGTCCGGTTCGAGCCCCGACCAGATCGGCCGGGCGACCTCGTTGAGGAAGATCGCGGCATAGGCGTTTTCGATATCGTCCTTGTCGGGGAAACCCTTGGCCGAGTTCGTGCAGTTGGCCAGGTCCTCGACATCCTTGCAGCTCTGTCCACTGTAGACAGTCTGGTCATCGTCGTCGCTCACGTAAACGCCGGGGAACACCGTATTGATGCGCGGCGAATCCGGGACAAACTCGCGAACCACGGCGTTACCGCTGTAGGTACCGGGGGTCTTGTTCGCCTCGGTATTGAGTGTCTCCCAGTCCTCGCCGCCCTTGTAGCCACCGTAGTCAGTACAGGGGTTATAGGGTGTGGCATCGGGGGGAATACCGTCGCAGTCCTCGTCCGGCGGCGTCCCACCGTTCCCGGCGTCAAGCGCGTTGCCGTCCATCTCCACATGGTTGGTCGACACGCCGACCTCGGTCGGCATCTCCGTCAGCACGGTTGGGTCGGGCAACGTTCGTGCCAGCGCTGACTGGGAAAGTGACAATGCCGCCAGCAAGGTGGCGGCGAACATAACCAGAGGAAATCTTCTAATAGTGGATGTCATGATATTGAACCCCCGTTTATTGACTACAACCCGACGATAACGCATTTGTAATGTCTGGATATATAACAACCTGGGCGTTACAGCAGGGTGTCGGAATAATAGTAACTGTATGACATGAATGATGCGCTGTTGCATTGATCAAAATCAATAACACATTGGCACTATCGGCAACTTGTTTACACTTGTTTACACTTGCACGGCCATGACAACCAGCCGTGTATTATGGTTATCCATTCTTGCCGCGATCCGGCAAGAATGGATAACGTGAGTCAATACTTGATTGGACAAGTAGGGAATAGTTCAGCCTGATCAGGCACAGTGCAATTACTTCCCTGTACACCCCGCTGTTAGCCGGCGCTTTCCTGCGCCTCGCTCACCTCGATTGCCGGGGCTGGCCGGGGAGGCTGCAGCTTCTTCAGCCGCTTCCTGAATTCCTCGGTGATCTCAACGGCATCCTGCTGGTTTTCCACCACCTGCGGCGTAATGAGTACGACGAGTTCCCGGCGTTGATTGGTCTCAGAGGTTGAGCCGAACAGTTTGCCAATGACCGGGATCCGGTACAGCCCGGGCACACCGCTTTCAGAGGTTGAATTGTTTTCCGTAATCAAGCCGCCCAGCACAATCGTTTCGCCACCCTGGATCGCCACGGTGCTCTGGATGTTGCGCTGCAGGAATCTGCGGTTGCCTTCCAGCTGTTCCTCGATCGGCCCGACATCGGTGACCTCCTGGCTGATCTCCATGGTCACCAGGCCACCCGCATTGACCCGCGGTGTGACCTTTAACAGTACACCGGTATCCTTGTACTGGATCGATTCAATTGAAGTTCCCCCCACGGCAGTCTGCGTGCCAATCCTGACCGGTATCTGGTCACCGACGCGGATCTCGGCCGTCTTGTTGTCGAGCACCATGAGTGACGGGCTAGAGATCACGTTCAGCTTGGAGTCGCTGGCCAGCGCATTCAGCACGGCGCGCACCGTGTCGGCGGCATCGACAACGGCATAGGAGAAGCCTGGAATGATGGGGCCTATGTCACCCTCACTGTTAAAGTTGAGCAGGCCCTGGCTGGTCTTGCTGGAACTGGGCGTGTTGTTTTTGAAGAACCATTCGAGGCCATAGCGCAGTTCATCGGTCAGCGTGATCTCGATGATGGAGGCCTCGACGAGTACCTGCAGCGGCACGACATCGAGCTTGCGCAGTGCTGCCTCGACGATCTTGTATTCTGCTGCCGTGGCCAATACGAGTACCGAGTTGTTTTGTTCATCGGCAACAATGCGCACATCGGTACCTTCAAGCAGCGTCAAGCCGGCCGCACCCGTTTCCTGGCCAGGCACTTGAGGGCTATCTGGCGCAGCACCTGCTGCGGTCTCCTGCTGGCCCTCCAGCGTCGGTGACGTGAGTGTGACCGGTGCCAGGCCCGGTGCCAGCGCAGCGGGCGCAGGCTCTTCACGCCGCGCCCGCTGCCCGGCGAAGATGTCACCGACGACCGCTGCCAGGTCGCTCGCCTTGCGGTTCTTCACCTGGTACACATACAACCTGATACCGGGCTCACTGCCGGGCCTGTCCAGGCGTTCAATCCAGGCACGCATTTCCTTCAGGTAGCGAACCTGTGGCGTGATGACAAGTACGGCATTGAGCCGCTCGAGCGGCTCGACCCGTATCATGCCACCGAGCATGCCTTCCGCTTTGTCGCCGATGATCTTTTTCAACTCCTCGGTAGCGGTCTTGGCGTCAGTGTACTCGAGCGGAAACAGGCCAACCGAATAGCCCTTCATCCAGTCGACGTCGAAGATGTCCACCGTGGTCAGCCAGCTGCGCAGTTCCTGGCTCGTGCCAGCCAGCATCAGCAAGTTGCGCGGCTCATCCACCCTCAGGATTGCCTTTTCGCCGACGAGTGGCTCGAGAATCTTCTGCATCTCCACGGCGGCGATATACTGCAGCGGCACGACCTGGATGCGGAAGCCGGGCGCGAGCTGGCGCTTGTTCAGACTGGGCACGAACGTACCCTGTGTCGCACCCGCCAGCGGGCTGATCCGGTAATGACCCGCCTCCTCGACCAGCACCGCATCGTTCATGCGCAACAGGGTTTCAAGCATGGGCAACAATGCCTCGCGCCCGACCGGATTGCTGGTTTGCAGACTTACCGTGCCTGTTACTTCCGGATCGATAACATAGTTTTCTTTAAGCAGATCACCAATAACAACCTTGATGACCTCCTGCACATCGGTCTTCTCAAAATTCAGGGTAATATCGCCACCTGTCACCTGAACCTGTGGTTGCAGCGTTGCAGCGGCACGGTTAATAAAACTACCCGTGCCCGCGTAGATCGCTTCATCCAGGGAAGATGCAGGCGATGCTCCTTCCGTGGGGACCTCAAGCCCGGTTGCCTCAGTGCTCTCAGCCGAGCGTGCCGTTTGCACCGGCTGACTTGATCGGGTTCCGGAAGATGCGTCTGATTGGCCCGCTGACGGCTGGGTTGAACCGCCTGCGCAGGCAGTCAATATCAGCACGCCTGTCAGGCTCACGAAGGTACGAAAATAATTTTTCATTGTTATCACCGTTACTTCCCTATTTGTGACAAAACCCCTGGCACCGGTTTGGTGTGCCCCGACGAAGCTCTGCTTTAAGTATTCCTACTTCTTTGCGGGTGCCGGCCCGCCCTGTTTTTTTCCGGCCGTTGTCGAAGCCGAGCCCCGCTCCAACAAAATCTCTGCTGTGCGTTCATCTCTACGCACCGTTACGCGGTCGGGCTCGATCGAGTCAACCTTCCAGCCTTCAACCCATTCACCGAGCAGGGCGCGGACAACTGCTTTGTCTTGCCGGCTGAGAAATAGCGCTTCCCTCCTCTCGGGCGTAATCACCGTGCCGACGAGGACAAGGGGGTTATCACTCGTTACGCTCTCATTCTCTGTCCCCCGGGAAGGCCTGCGGCCCTGGTTAAACAGCGGCCGCTCCACTATTTCAGCATAGTTGTTGAGGGCGGGGGTCGGCAAGTTATGCGGAGGCATTTTCGCGACATCAGCCAGCGGTGCTGCAGTACCTGTGCCTTCCTGCGCAGGGTTCCCATTGGTTGCGTATAGTCCCGACGCGATAACAAGCACGAGCACGACATTGGCGGCTAACAAACCAAGCATCAAAACCTTGCGTCGTCTAAACTCCCCGTTCACGAAGCCACCCCACGCATAAACCCTGTCAGATTGAATCGAACATCAAGTGCGCCCGCGGCTTCTGTTGCGGCCGGGCGCCTCCTGCTACTGACAGTGTGTACCATTGACACCTCATCGACCAGCAGCCCGGGGGTTCCGAACTCGAGTTTGTAAAACACCCTCCGGACAGTTTCAATGTCCCCTGCCATGCGAACCTGAATCTTCACCCGGCGTGAGGAGTCGCGATCATTTTCTGCCAATGGTTGCGTGCTCACCAGGCGGCCATCCGCGTCATCAATGACATTCTTGACATGGGCCTGTAATTCAGCAGACGCCAAAGTCGCTGACTTGCTTTTTAGATAGTAGTTATTAACTGACTGATCCCGGCTTAACTGCTCAAGTTCCTTTTCCAGGACTTCAAGGCCTGTCGCAACATGCTGGTAGCGGCTCAGCCGGGTCCTCAACTCGGCGATAGTCTCGTCATTGGTCCGGTACAGGGACATTGCAGGTTCAATAAGCAGCGCATAGATCAACGCAAAAAATATAAACATGAAAACCAGGCCGATAGCCAGGGCCTTAGTCTGGGAGGGTGTAATCTTAGGATTCATGCTGCGCCCCCCCCAACACGTCAGCCACAATCTGGAAGCGATAACGCCCGGATCGCGGATCCTGGACAATGGGGGACTGGAACGTGGCGTTCTGAAACAAGCTGGAAGTTTCAATCAGCTCAATCAGCGCAGAGGCCTCACTCGATATCCCCTGAATCGTGACTTTGCCATTCTTCATTTCCAGCCGCTGCAACCAGGTATCATCCGGCAGTATCAGGCTGAGTTCATTGACTACCCCGATTACTGAAGCGAGCTTTTGTTTCTGTTCGACAAAAAGCCTTGACTCCGCAATCATATTGCTGACCTCATCCCGCAAAACCTGCGCCGCCTCAGCTTCTTCCTTGATGGATGCAACCTGCTGTTCCAGACTGTCGATTGTTCCTTTCTGAATCACCAGCGGCTGGGTCACGGCCACAACAAGCAATGCTACCAGCGATATCGCCAGCAACCGGTTCAGGAAATTCCACGAACTGCTGATAGTATGGCGCTGCTCTTTCGGCAGCAGGTTGAAACCAGAGATCACACAGTGCTCCGA
>JASFJH010000129.1:0-6069 GCA_050122215.1 Granulosicoccaceae bacterium
CCCCTGCGGGTACAGGGCAACGCCGCGGCTGTGGCCATTCAGCCAGATGTGTTCGGCAACCTGACGGGCCTCATCTTCCGGCGACAGGGCAAACAGATACAGGTTGGTCGGCGTGTCATAACCGGGAATATCGTTAAGCGCCAGTACCGGTACCGGGAACTGCGGCCGGGTCAGCAGGTTGAGCAGGGCATCCTTGTTGAGCGGCCCGACCACAATGCCGGCACCGTCGCGCATCGCCTGCTCATAGCGCTGGTTGACGTTATCCGGACGGGTGGGGTACACGCGTATGCGGTTTTGTGCATGTTGCGGGTCGGCATAATAGGCGGCGAAAAAACCGTCACGCACGGCGCGCGCGGCTTCCCGAAATTTACCTTCCAGCGGTAACAACAGCGCGATCTGCCCGGCCTGTAGCAAGGGTCTCTGTTCGAGTTCCTGTAGCGTCAGCAGCAGGGTCTGGCTGGCCGGGTGTTGCGGATAGCGTTGCTGCCAGGAGGCAAGTTGCGGACGCTGTTCCCCGCCACCGATCGTGGATGTTTTGCTCAGACTGGCCAGTTCCAGCCAGCCACGCAGGACGAAGTCAGTGGCTGTCGGCAGTAGCGCGTCAAGCCTGGCGACGCTGAGCATGTTCAGCGCCTCCCAGATCGCAAGATGGTTTTGCTCGCGTTGTGCCGCATCGAGCAGGGGATCAAGCGTGATACGTTGCTGCGCGGCCTCGAGGTATTGCTCGGCCTGCCGGTAGGCATCGGCGCGTAATTGCATGAGCCGGATGTGCTGAGACGGCTCCGTCGTCGTGAGTGCCCGCAGCATATCGAGGGCGTCATTCGGTCGCTGCCGCGCCAGCGCCAGCTCGGCGAGTGCCAGGCGCAGACGCAGTTGTTGCCCGGTCTGGGCTGGCTGAATCGTGCCGATCAGTTGCTGGGCTTCGTCGAGGGCGCCGGCCCGCAACAACAGTTCAACCGCGCGTAACTGGCTGTCTTCGCGTTGCGGTGAGTCCTGTCTGCTGGCCAGTTCGCGCCAGCTGTGCGCGGCCGCCAGCCAGTTTCCCGCGGCCTCGTATTGCTCGGCCTGGTTTAATTGTGGTTGCGCCGGCTCGGGGCGCAGGACGGTAACCAGCGCGGGTTCGCGCCCCGCACAGGCGCTGAGCAGGCCCAGCATGAGGGCAAGTGCACTCACTAAACAAAGTCGGTAAACGGTCATGGGTGTGGATTGTGATACAGTGCGGATCGCATGGTGCAAGTATCTGGATGGTCTCTACCCGTGTCAACGCAATCGGGCACACTTTTTATTGTTGCTACACCCATCGGCAATCTCGAGGATCTTTCCCCGCGTGCGCAGCGCGTGCTGGGCGAGGTCGATCGGATCGCGGCCGAGGACACACGCCACAGCCGCCGCCTGCTGGATCATTTCGGCATCGCCACGCCGATGCTGGCCCTGCACGAGCACAATGAACCGGTGGCCAGTGCCGGCCTGATCGCGCGCCTTTTGCAGGGCGAGAGTATTGCGCTGATCTCGGATGCCGGCACACCACTTATCAGTGATCCTGGCTATGTGCTGGTGCGCGAGGCCCGCCAGGCCGGGATTCCGGTCGTGCCGGTGCCCGGTCCGAGCGCCCTGATCACGGCGCTGAGTGCCTGCGGCCTGCCCACCGACCGGTTTGTATACGAGGGTTTCTTGCCGAGCAAACGGGCGGCGCGGCGCAAGCAACTCGAACAACTGGCGGCCGAGTCGCGCACGCTCGTGTTTTATGAAGCGCCGCACCGCATCGAGGATACGCTCGCGGATCTGCGCGAGCTATTCGGTGATAGCCGCGAGGCCGTCCTCGCGCGTGAACTGACCAAGCGCTTCGAGACGTTTCTGACCGGCGATCTGGCCACACTCGCCGGGCAATTGCAGGCAGACGAAGATCAGCGACGCGGGGAATTTGTGATCATCGTGCACGGCGCGCCGGAGGCGACGGTTGACCGCCACGAGACTGACCGCGTCTTGCGGATCCTGCTTGAAGAATTACCGCTGAAACAGGCCGCCCGGCTGGCAGCGGCGATCCGTGGCGAGCGCAAGAATGAGCTGTACCAGCGCGCCCTGGGCTGGCAACAGGGCGAGAAATAACCACCGCAGGATTGCCGGAAAACCGGGATTGCCGTATATTCATCAAGCACTTACAAACACTACATATAATAATGGCGGCCAACCGCCACGTGTGAGGAAAGGGATTTATGGATAACAGGAGTATTTACCGCGACTACGCGGCCATGTGCCTCGAGTTTCGCGAGGGTATGCGCTGCCTGGAGCAGGGTGACGAGCAGGGCGCACTCGATTGTTTTGCGCGCGCCGATGCCCACACCGCGCATGATAATGTCTACAAGAACAAGTACCGCTCCTACCACGGCCTGCTATTGCTGCGCAGCGGACATGTGAACGGGCTCGACCTGTGCCGGCAGGCTGCCAGCAGCGAATGTTTCGACGGTGATGTGTTTTTCAATCTCGCCCGGGCGGAACTGGCCCGCGGTAACCGGCGGACTGCCATCAGTACTATTCGGCATGGCCTCGGCGTCGATGCGACCCATCCGGATCTGATCCACATGCGGCACAAACTCGGCATTCGCCGCGCGGTGGCGCTGCCTTTCCTGAGCCGCGACAATCCGATCAACAAGTTTCTCGGCAAAATCACCTACCACGGTTTTCAACACAGCCAGGCCTGACACTGTTATAATAGTGTCTGGAGTCGGCCAGACGATCGCTCTTCCGCAAAGAAGGGAGGAAAGTCCGGGCTCCGCAGGGCAGGGTGCCAGGTAACACCTGGGCGGCGTGAGCCGATGGAAAGTGCCGCAGAAAATATACCGCCTACGTGGCTTCGGCCACCGGTAAGGGTGAAATGGTGCGGTAAGAGCGCACCGCGCTGCTGGTAACAGCAGTGGCAGGGTAAACCCCACCCGGAGCAAGACCAAATAGGGGAACAATGGTGTGGCCCGCACTGTTCCCGGGTAGGTTGCTTGAGGTGCACGGTGACGTGCATCCCAGATGAATGGTCGTCCACGACAGAACCCGGCTTACCGGCCGACTCCTTTTTTCCAACCCGCTATGCAAAACTCTTAAAGTTCTGTATTAAGTACATTCTTCAACTATCTGAAATTAAAGTAATTAAATTTTTACGATTTTCCACAAAACCACCTTTTTTGTCCCTTCGCGAACGCCGCTAAGTCTTTGACGTAACAACAAGATTTCTCCTGTTTTAGGGAGAATTCTGCTTGACAGTGGCATGACTCATACCTATAGTGACAAAAAGTGGCGAAAAGTGGATCAGAATGGATCGACCTTTCACCCGCTGGAGGGGAAAGAGTGTTTAGAGGCGTGAATAACATCTCGCTTGATGCGAAAGGGCGTATGGCCATACCGACGCGCTATCGCGAGCGATTGCATGAACGGTGCGACGGCCAGATCGTCGTAACGGTCGATCGCGATCATTGCCTGCTCATTTACCCCCTGCCCGAATGGGAAGAAATCGAACGTAAACTCGTGCGCTTGCCCAGCTTGAACAAACAGGCCCGTCGTCTGCAGCGCCTGTTGATTGGTCATGCCACCGAGTGCCAGCTTGATGGAAGTGGTCGCGTATTGTTGCCGCCACCGCTTCGTGAATTTGCCAACCTGGAACGCAACGCCGTGTTGATTGGCCAGGGCAACAAATTCGAATTGTGGGACGAGAAGTTGTGGAACGAGCGGCGTGAGGCCTGGCTTGCGGAAGACGAAGGCGACGAACTCGACCTGCCGGCCGAGTTCGAGTCCCTGTCGCTGTAAGCCGGTAATCACCATGCACGGAGGAGCTCAGACCGGTTCGATGACAACGGGTCAGACAGGCATGACCTTTACGCATCGTCCAGTGTTGCTGGACGAGGTGCTCGCGGCCCTGTCGCTTCGTCCCGACGGGTTGTATGTCGATGGCACCTTTGGTCGCGGTGGACATGCGCGCGCCGTATTGCAGCGCCTGGGTGAAAACGGACGGTTACTGGCACTGGATCGTGATCCGCAGGCGATCCGGGTTGCGCAGCAACTGGCAGAACAAGACAGTCGTTTCACGATCAAGCAAGGTTCGTTTACGACAATGCAAGCACAGGTCGAAAATCTGGGTTGGACCGGCAAGGTCGATGGCATATTGCTCGACCTCGGGGTGTCTTCTCCGCAACTCGACGACCCTTCCCGTGGTTTCAGTTTTCAGCACAATGGCCCGCTTGATATGCGCATGGACAACACGCGCGGCATGACAGCCGCGCAGTGGCTGGCCAGCGCGAGTGAACGCGATATCGCGATAGTATTGCGCGAGTACGGCGAGGAGCGATACGCGAAGCGCATTGCCCGCGCGATCGTCCTGGCCTGCAAGGAACGGCCGATTGCAACGACGGCCGAACTTGCCGCGATTGTCGCCCGCGCCAACCCCTCTCATGAAAAGCACAAGCATCCTGCAACGCGCACCTTCCAGGCGATCCGGATTTTTATCAACCGTGAACTGGATGAACTCCAGGAGGTGTTGCAGCAGTCCGTGGATATGCTGGCCAGCGGCGGCCGCCTTGCCGTGATCAGTTTCCACTCACTCGAAGACCGACTCGTGAAACGCTTTATGCGTCACCAGGCACGTGGTGATGAGTTGCCGCGCGACCTGCCGGTGACCGATGCACAGCGCAATATCCGTATGCGGGTTATCGGCAAGCCCGTGTATGCCAGCGATGCCGAAGTGGCAGCCAACCCGCGGGCACGCAGCGCCGTGTTGCGCATCGCGGAGCGGTGTTGAGCATGCGTGCCTGGATCGCACCGATTGTGCTCGCTGCAGCGGTGCAGGCATCGGCACTTGCCGTTGTCTACAGCAAGCATGAGAGCCGGCGCCTGTTTGTTGCACTGCAGGCGCTGGAGACACAGCGCGATGACATGAACATTGAATGGGGCCGTCTGCAACTCGAACAGAGCACGTGGGCGACCCATGGCCGGATTGCCGGTACTGCAAATGAACGTTTGAACATGGTTGTTCCGGATATGGACACGATCACGATCGTGACAACGACAAATGAGTGATGACAACGTACAGTTTTACCCGTTGCGCCGACACTTTGTGTTCGGCCTGTTGTTGCTTGTCGCCATTGCCCTGATCTGGCGGCTCGTCGACCTGCAGGTGCTGCGCAAGGACTTCCTGCAGGGGCAGGGCGATGCGCGTGCCCTGCGTGTGGTCAGTATGTCGGCGCACCGCGGTATGGTACTGGATCGCCACGGTGAACCCCTCGCGATCAGCACGCCGGTGGATTCGATCTGGATGAATCCCCGTGATGTGCAGTTCGAAGGCAAGCAGCGCGTGCGCCTGGCGAAACTGCTCGGCATGGACAGTGACGGCCTGCAAAGCCTGCTGGCGGCGCGCAAGGGACGCGAGTTTGTCTACCTGAAGCGCCGCGTGCACCCGGACCTGGCGCGTGACGTCATGGCATTGAACATCCCGGGTATTGCGCTGCAACGTGAATACCGCCGTTATTACCCGACCGGTGAGGTCAGCGGCCACGTGGTGGGCTTCACGAATGTCGATGATGTCGGACAGGAGGGCATCGAGCTGTCCTACGATGACTGGCTGCGTGGTCATGACGGCAGCAAACGCGTGCTCAAGGATCGCCTGGGTCATGTCATCGCCGACGTGGAAAGCATTCGCCAGCCAGAGCCGGGAAAAGACCTTGTGCTCAGCATCGATCGTCGCCTGCAGTACCTCGCCTACAGTGAATTGAAAGCAGCCGTACAGAAACACAAGGCGCGTTCGGGATCGCTCGTGTTACTCGATGCGAAAACCGGTGAGGTGCTGGCAATGGTCAATCAGCCGGCCTTCAACCCGAACAATCGTAAACATTTGCAGGGCAAACGTTACCGCAACCGTGCCGTTACAGATGTATTTGAACCGGGTTCCACGATGAAACCGTTCACGGTAGCTGCCGCACTCGAACAGGGCCTGTATCGGCCGGATACGATGATCGATACCACGCCTGGTTTTTACCAGGTCGGTAGCAACACGGTGCGCGATATTCACAACTACGGCAGCATTGATGTGGC